>JALYUN010000149.1 GCA_030853725.1 Pseudomonadota bacterium
GCGCAATGCTTGCGAGCGCTTCGGCGTTCACGGGCCGAACAGGTCGGCCACGGCACGGTCGACCCGTACCCCGGCGCCGGCGTCGTCCAGCGGATTGCGTCGCAGCCGATGGCGCAGCGCCGGCGCCGCAACGCGTTTCAAGTGCGCGTCGCTCACCTGGCTGTCGCCCTGCAACGCCGCCAGCGCACGCGCTGCGCGCATCAGCGTCAATTCGCCACGCAGACCATCGGTGCCCAGCGCCATGCACAGCTGCGCGGCCCGCTCCAATGCGACGTCAGGGACCTCGATATCGCTGACAGACGCACGCGCGGCGACCAGCTGCCGCCGAACCCGGCCCTGCGCCTTGGTCCAGAGCCGACCGAAGGCTTCGGGGTCGCGCTCGAAAGCGTCGCGACGCTTGACGACCTCGACCCGCAGCGCCAATTCCTGTGGCGTGCGCACGTCCACCGACAGACCGAACCGGTCGAGCAACTGCGGCCGCAGTTCGCCCTCTTCCGGGTTGCCGCTGCCTACCAGCACGAAGCGGGCCGGGTGGCGCACGCTCAGGCCTTCACGTTCAACGACGTTCTCGCCCGAAGCCGCTACATCGATCAGCAGATCGACCAGATGATCTTCCAGCAGATTGACTTCGTCGATGTACAGAAAGCCCCGGTTGGCGCGGGCCAGCAGCCCGGGCTCAAAGGCCTTGACTCCCTGCGTCAAAGCGCGTTCGAGGTCGAGCGCCCCGACCACACGGTCTTCCGTTGCACCGAGCGGCAGGTCGACCACCGGCACCGGCACCGGCTGGCTCTTCAGACCAGCGCCGTTCTTGCGCGCCTCGCATTCTTCGCAATTGATCCTCAACGCGGGGTCACAACGGTAGCGGCAGCCCACCACCGCGCGCATCGGCGGAAGCAACTCGGCCAGCGCACGCACCGCGGTCGATTTGCCCGTGCCGCGGTCCCCGAATACCAGCACGCCGCCGATGCGTGGGTCGACCGCGGCCATCAGGATCGCCAACTTCATTTCGTCTTGGCCGACGATCGCCGAAAAAGGAAAGACCACTGCGCGCTCCTGGGCTGTTGCGGTCGTGTAAATTTTGTTTGCCACGTCAACCGTCAGACTATTTTGACGTTGCAAAGAACTCCAATCAAGGAATCGTTCATGACTTCAACCAAACGACGCACTTTCATCATTCAGATTTGCGCAGGCGCCGGAGCGCTGGCCGCGGCCAGCGCCAAGGCTGCCGGAGCCGCCGCCCCGGTGTTGACCGAGAGCGACCCCCAGGCGGTTGCGCTCGGCTACCGAGCGGACAGCACCAAGGTCGACAAGGCCAAGTACCCGCAACATCAGCCCGCGCAGATGTGCGGTCAGTGCAACTTCTTTCAGGGCAAGCCAACCGATGCGATGGCGCCGTGCCAGATCTTCGCGGGCAAGCAGGTGTCGTCCAAAGGCTGGTGCAGCGCCTTCGTCAAGAAGGCCTGACGTCGCACAAGGTATCCACAGGAGCTGTCTGAGGCGGCGACGGCCGACAGGACCGCGACGGACGGCCCTACGTGGTCTGAAGAGTCCTTCGTGGCACGCTCGCACAAAGGAGTCAGTGTGAACATTTCAGACCGCAATACACATCGCTACAACTGGTATCAGTGGCTGGTCTGTTGTTTCGCTTTCTGTGCCTTACCGGTGTTGGCTGCAGAAAAGACAGACGACGCTGCTGTCCAGCGTGGCGCCTATTTGGTGAACGCTGGTGACTGTGCCGCTTGCCACACCGCGAAGGGTGGCAAGCCGTTCGCCGGTGGCTTGTATATGCCTACCCCTTTCGGAGAAATTGCCACACCCAACATCACTCCCGATCGGCAAACGGGCATCGGCGCCTGGACCGACGATCAGTTCTACCGCTTGATGCACGAAGGCGTCGGCCCCAAGGGCGAGTACATCTACCCGGTCATGCCTTTCCCCTGGTACACCATCGTCACCCGGGACGACGTTGCGGCGATCAGGGCGTATCTGAACACCGTGGCGCCGGTCAGAAAGGCGCAGGAACCGAACCGGCTCAAGTTTCCCGCCAGCATCCGCAGCTCCTTGTTGGCTTGGCGAACCTTGTTCTTCGAACCACGCGATTTCAAGCGAGACCCCGCGCTTTCAGATGCGGTCAACCGCGGTGACTATTTGGTCAATGGTCTGGCGCACTGTGGCGAATGCCACAACGGTCGGCCTGGCTTCGGCGCCACATCGGATCACCGGAAAGTTTTGGCTGGTGGTGTCATCGACAACTGGTATGCACCCAATATTTCGTCCGACGCACGCGATGGTGTCGGCAGTTGGAGCAACGATCAGCTTGCGACGTATCTGAAGACAGGTGTTTCACCCAACGGTGGCGTCGCAGCGGGGCCGATGGCTGAAACCGTGCACAGCTTGAGCAAGCTCAACGATGGTGACTTGCTCGCGATCGCTGCCTACTTGAAGACCACCAAGCCGCAAGCAGCGCCAGCCGGAAAGCAGCACGATCTGTATGCCGGCATCCATGCGCGCGGCGGAGACACCTACCTGAGCTTTTGCGTGTCTTGCCATGGGGTCGAAGGTCGTGGGCTGGAAGGTGTGATACCGGCCCTGGCGGACAACGGCGCGGTCAAGGCAGCCGGGCCTCAAGACGTGATCAATGTCGTCCTCGGAGGGCTGCACGCACGTGAAGGCTATGCTCCGATGCTGGCCATTGGAGCCGGTATGACCGACGTTCAGATCGCCGACGTCGCAAATTACGTACGCCAGAACTGGGACAACAAGGCTCCCCCCACCGCCGAGCCAGGAATGGTTGCCAAATTGCGAGCCGACTCGGCCACTGCCATGAATCCAGGGTCGGCGGCCGACTGCCGGCCGCGCACACTCTCGCAGCGAGCCCTCAAGATCAGCAAGCAGCCGATAGCTTCGAGCGATGTGATGGCCGCATGGACCGCTACCGACGTCGCGCTTCGCATCGACGGGTTGGTTTCACAGGTGCGCAAGACAGCCGCCAAGACCCCTACCGCCGATTTGGTCAACGGATTGACTTCGGGCTATTGCAGCGCGCTGGTCCGAGCCGGTCACCTGGACCGCAAAGAGCGCGCCCTGCAACTCGGGCATTTCAGCGAACTCGTTTACAGCGCCGCGACCGGGCAGAAGCTCAATTAGCGCCCGGGGGGCGCATAGGACAACGCAGAAACAAGCGAGACAAGGTGTCGGTGAGCGCCGTGCGTTCTGCGCCGCAGGTGGCCTGTAGACCTGCCATGGGTCCATGCAGCATCTTCTGCGTCAATCCTCGCGACATCGCTTCCAGCACCGCCTCCACGTCTTCGCCGCGAGCCAGTAATTTGCGTGCACGCTGCAACTCCGCGTTACGCCAGCTTTCTGCCTGGCTCTGCAAGGCCTGGATCAACGGCACCGTCTGCCGCATGTCGAGCCAGCGGACGAAGTCTTGCACGCCAGATTCGATGATCTGCTCAGCCTGCCCAACGGCTGCCAAGCGCCGGTCACCACCGCCCTGCACGATCTTCGCCAGATCGTCCAGCGTATAGAGATAGACGTCTGAGAGCATGCCGACTTCGGCTTCGATGTCGCGCGGAACCGCCAGGTCCACCATCAAGATCGGCCTGCACTTGCGCGACTTGATGGCGCGCTGGACTGCGCCCAGTCCCACCAGCGGCAGGCTGCTCGCGGTGCACGACACCACCACGTCGAATTCTGCCAAGCGCGCCATGGCTTGCACCAAACCGACGGACTCGGCATTGAACTGTGCAGCCAGCGCTTCTCGGCGCTCGACCCCGCGATTGGCAATGGTGATCTGGCGCGGCCCCTTGGCCGCCAGATGGGCGAGCACCGGTGCTGCCATCTCGCCAGCGCCGAGGAACAGCACCCGCAGCGCACCGAAGTCCTCGAACAGGTTCGACGCCAGCCGCGCAATGGCCGCGCCCAGGCTGACGGTGTGCATGCCGATCTCGGTGCCGCTGCGCACTTCCTTGGCGACCGCGAACGAGCGCTGAAATAAATGCTGTAGCGTCGTACCCAGAGTGCCTGCTGTGTCGGCACCCTGCACCGCCCGCTTCATCTGGCCCAGGATCTGGGTTTCGCCAACCACCATCGAATTCAGTCCGCTGGCCAGCCTGAAGGTATGGCGCGCGGCATCAGCGTTTTCGTGCACGTAGGTATGCGCTTGCAAATCGCCGGTGGTGATGCCACCGGTTTCGGCCAGCCAGCCGAGCGCCTCGCCGGCGAGGTCCAGCGTGTCGTTCGCAGCGCTGCCCAGGTACAGCTCGGTGCGGTTGCAGGTGGAAACGATCGCGACTTCGCAAGCCCGCTGCAGTCCGCCGCTGAAGGCGCGCAGCTTCGGCACCAGTTGGTCGCCCGGAAACGCGAAGCGCCCGCGCAAGTCCAACGGCGCCGTGTGATGGTTCAGTCCCAACGCGACGACGTTCATGACGACCTCCTTGGCGAAACTGTTCTTGGGCGGGCGGCGGGCCGCCAGCGCCGACTCAAATCAGCAGCGTGCGCCAGACCGGCTGCCAGCAACCACAACGCGATCCAGGGCGCGCCGGCATCACGCACTCCACAGCGCAACGCCAGCATTAAACACAGGCCCGATACCAGGTTCAGACCGATGTCGCGCAGCGCCACACCGGCGCCTGTCATTCGGTGATGCATGGCTAGCGCTGCCACTTCGATCAGGGTGAATGCGATCACGGCGTCCACGATCTGCGCCATGCCGAACGTGTCCGTCATGACCGGCTCCTCATACGAAGGGGCCGTTGAGCTGCACGGTCTGCCAGTTGAGCAACGCAGCCAGCGCGACCCACAGCAGGTAAGGCAACAGCAGCACCGCGCCGCTTCTGGCGAAGCGCCACAGCACCACCACCAACACCAGCACCGAGAGCCACAACAGCGGCACTTCGAACAACGCCCAGTCGGGCCGGTGCAGCCGAAAATACAGCAGGCTCCAGAACACGTTCAGGAAACCGTTGGCCGCAAACAGCAACACCAACCATTCGCGCGCAATGCGCGAAGGCAAGCGGCGCCAGCCGATCGAGCCGGCTGCCGCGGCCAGCGCGAAGATAGTTGTCCAGATCGGCCCGAAAGCCCAGTCCGGTGGCTTCCAGCGGGGCTGCTGCAGGCTGGCGTACCAGGGGCCCAAGTCCGTCATCAAAGCCCCGAGTACGGCCACCAGCAGCGCAGCGCCGGCTGCGATGGCAACCGGACGCCAGCGTCTCATACACGCGCAACCCCGAACAGATGTGACAGGTCTTTGAAGAAAATTCGCAAGTGCGCCATCGGCTTCTTGCGCACCAGTTCCTTGTTCATGTAGGACTCGAAGGTGAGCTGCTGCACGTCGCGGTCCTTGCAGATCGAGACGAAACGCTCGCGCAACCGGTCACTGGAATACCAGAACCACTGCATCACCGAGAGCACCCTGAACACCGTGCCATGCGCCTTCATGAAACGCTTGCGGGCCTGCGCAAGCGATCGCACATTGCCGGTGACTAGCAGCGCCTGCACGGCGTCGGCCGCAACCCGGCCGCCGAACATGGCGTAGTAGATGCCTTCGCCGGATGCGGGGGCGACCACGCCGGCAGCGTCGCCGGCAAGCACCACGTCGCGACCGTTATCCCAGCGCGGCAGTGGCTTCATCGGAATCGGCGCGCCTTCGCGCCGCAGGGTTTCGGCCCCGCCTAAGCCGGCCGCGCCGCGCAACGCGGCCACGCCATCGCGCAGCGAGAAGCCCTTCTGTGCGCTGCCGGTACCCACGCTCATGGTGTCACCGTGCGGGAAGACCCAGCCGTAGAAATCCGGCGACAGCGTGCCCCGGTAGTAGACGTCGCAACGAGAGCCGTCGAAGTCGACCGGCGCTTGCGCCGGCGTGCGCAGTATCTCGTGATACGCAAAAACGTACTTCGTGCGCTCAGCGCCCGCCACCGTCTGACGTGCCACCGCCGAGCGGGCCCCGTCGGCGCCGACGATCGCTCGCGCTCGCACAGCGGCCGACCTAGCTGTCGAAGGCGGCCGGGCCGAGCGCGTTTCGTAGTGCACGACACTGACACCGTCGGCGTCGCGGGTGATGCGCTGGAAGTCACCGATGCGGCGCTCGGCTCCGGCAGCGGCAGCGCGTGCGCGCAGCCATTCGTCGAAATGCTCGCGGTCGACCATGCCAACGAAGCCGTTGTCGATCGGGATGTCCACACGCACATCCTTCGGCGAGATCATTCGCGCCGATGTGGCCCGTGCGACGAGCAGTTCGTCCGGGATCTCGAAGTCCTTGATCAAGCGCGGCGGGATCGCGCCGCCGCAAGGTTTGGTGCGCCCGCTGCGGTCCAGCAGCAACACCGACCGGCCAAGGCGTGCCAGGTCATGCGCGGCAGTGGCCCCGGCCGGCCCGCCGCCGATCACGACCACGTCGTAAATGTCGACCAGGGTTGTGGGAGAGGGCTGCGGGTTGTTCATCTGGAGACTCCAATCGATCGCAGCGCGAAGGCGCTGACCATCATGCCGGCCACGAACAACGGCACGCCGAAGCCGCTGTACTCCAGCGCCCGCCGCATCGGATCGGCCAGGAAGCGGTCCATCAGCACGAGCTGCAGCAGTACCAGAATGCCGATCGCCAGCGCATGGACCGGCCGCTGCCACTGCACCAGCAGCAGCACCACGGCCAGTTGCGGCAGCGCCATGATCCAGCAGGCAGCGCGCGCAGCCGGCTGCACACCGAGCCGAACCGGTAACGAACGCACGCCCATCTGACGATCGCCTTCGATCGCCTTGAAGTCGTTCAGCGTCATGATGCCGTGCGCACCGGCGCTGTAGCACGCCGCCAATGCCAGCGAGCGTCCCGGTGGCATCGCGCCGCCGGCCATCACGGCCGCACCCGTGGTCCAGGCCAGGCCCTCATAAGCCAAACCACAGGCAGCGTTGCCCCACCAGCCGTTGAGCTTCAGCCGCAAAGGCGGCGCACTGTAGGCCCAGGCGAGCACCAGCCCTACCACCGCGGCTGCGAAGCCCCAGGGTCCGAGCAGAGCCGCCACCACCAGCGAGAGCCCGGTCCAAAGAATCGCGATCGCGAGTCCCCAGCGCCCGGGCATGCGCCCAGAAGGGATCGGCCGCTGCGGCTCGTTGATGGCGTCGACAT
This sequence comes from Pseudomonadota bacterium, assembly GCA_030853725.1. Taxonomy (GTDB): domain Bacteria; phylum Pseudomonadota; class Gammaproteobacteria; order Burkholderiales; family Burkholderiaceae_C; genus Rubrivivax. The sequence goes on from JALYUN010000149.1 coordinate 7,124, forward strand.
GGCGGTCGAACCAGTCGTTGACGGCTTGGCTGCTGGCACAGACCATAGGCCCGGCCAAAACGATGCCCGTGACGATCAGCAGCCAACGCCCTGCAGGCGACACACCGGAAGCGACCACGCCACAGCCGAAGGCCCACATCGGCGGGAACCAGGTGATCGGCTTGAGCAGCTCGGCAACAGCGGACAGGGTAGGTCGAGCCATGCAGCCATACTGCACGCGAGACCGTCGGCCGTCAATCTAGACTTACACCATCTGTGTCAATCTAGCCTGTCATGTCAGATTGCCTCATCAGCCCGACAGGCTGGCTTCGGCTTCAGTCGTCGTTCGGCACAGCGGCGAGGTCGCCGATGTTGAAGCGGCGCAACTTGACATACAGGCTTTGACGCGACAGCCCCAGCATTTCCGCAGCAGAAGCACGGTTGTCGTGCGTGAGTTCGAGCGCGGCCTCGATGCACAACTGCTCGATCAGGTCAGTGGTGTCACGCACGATATCCCGCAGCGGTACCCGCCCTACCAACTCGGTCATCTGCCCTACCGAACGTGGCATCTCGCGCCCAGCGCCAGCGGCGGCGCGCACATCGGCAACCAGACGCCTGCTGACATCGCGGATCGTGAAACCGAGGCAGGGTTGGTCGCCTTCGGTGACTGCGACACCGGAGATCTCGACCTCTGCCGTGGCACCGTACTCGCCCCGCAACACGGTTGCAAATAGTCGCACCGCGCCGCGCTGGCGCAGGTTCGTAATCAGCACGGTGAGGTCGACACCGGTGCGGCCCAGCCAGCGGTCGAGCGAGGCGCCGCGCAGTTGGGTTTCGGTGGCCAGCTGGGCCAGATCAACGAAGGCCCGGTTGGCCGTGAGGATCAAGCCGTCGAGGTCGGTGACGACGAAGGCGTCGGGCGCATTCTCGATCAGCTGCAACATGGCGCTGGCCGCACCGGCTGGCGCCAGGCCCGGCATGGCGCTCTGGGCGCTGCCTTCCACCGGCAGCACGCGCACCAGCAAATGCGCGGTCTTTTCCTGGCGAAACAGACTGGCCGATACCCGCATCACCCCGCGCGCCGGCAGGTGGGCCGTGACACTTTCGGGATGGCCGGTGGCGCTCACGCGTCCGAGCATGGCCGGCACACTGGCCGTGGCTTTGGCTGCAGGGTCGATATCGAAACTGTCGGAGAGGAGCCACCCCGAACGCGAAGCGTCCGCGCCGAACAGCGTCAACGCCGCGGGGTTGGCCTCATCGAGCCTGCCACTGACCGCGTCGAGGATGAGCACGGCTTCGGAAGCCACCTGGAACAACGACCGATAGCGTGTTTCCATGTGGCGAAAGCGCCAGTAGTCGCGCTCCATCGTCTGCTGCGCACTGATGAGGCGCTGCTGCAGGGCAGCGTTGGCGCGCAGATCGCGCCCGAACACCACCGAACGAGCGCCACGCTTGCCGCGGGAAGACTGCTGCGGCAGCGTCACGGCCGAATACGACAGCGGCAGGTCGGCACCGTCGAACGAGGGGTGATTGATGTGGCGCCAACGCGGCGCTGCGTTGGCCCGCGATTCACGCAGCAAGGCTTCGACCTTGGGGCGGCTTTCGACCGTTACGGTGTCGGCCCACGGCTTTCCGAGCCAGTCGTGGTAACCCTCGCGCAGCAACTCGTCGCTACCGAAGGCCAGGTCACGGATTACACCTTGATCGTCGACGATCAGCGCCACGTCGGCGGCCGCGGCGATCAACCGGCCGGCGACCTCCGCGCTCAGGTCACCGAGCGTGCGCCCCGGCGCTTCGAACTCTCTCATGACGCTGATCTTCGGGGCGAATGGCGCATCGATTCCTCGCTGGGCTCGGACGTACTCGCCGGCGGGTCGGTCAGCGGCTTGCGAGCATCAGTTGACAGGACTTGCCGACAATTAGCGCTTCTGCCAGTGCAGGCGCCTCGCGGCCATCTATTGTCATGCCGTCGGCGCCGACCTGAGCGACGAATTGCGGATGCAGACCGAACAGCGGCCCGCCGACCAGCACCACGATGTCACGGTTGCGCGCAGCAGAACGAACGGCAGCGATGCTGGCCGCCAGTTGCTTCAAGTGGACTTCTGCACCCAGCGAGAAGCCGACCACATCGAACCACTCACCGGCCATGAGCGTGGCGGCGTCGGCGCCGTTGGTCCAGGCGCCTCCACTCACGTCCCATCCGGCGCGGCGGAAAAACTCCGACACCATGACCAGGCCAAAAGTGTGTTGCTCACCCGGAC
>JALYUN010000177.1 GCA_030853725.1 Pseudomonadota bacterium
CCGGCCGCCTCGGCGGCGGCACGCAACAGCAAAGAGGAGTCGATGGTCATGTTGTCCCGCAAGCAGCCGGACCGGAAGGCGGTGGGCGACGCCGCCGAAGACCGCGCGCTGGCTCTGCTGCAAGCCAACGGCCTGCGGCTGGTCGAACGCAATTATCGACTGGCCCGCGGGCCGCGCGCTCGCGGCGGCGAGATCGACCTGATCCTGCGCGAAGCCGACGGTACGCTGGTGTTTGCCGAGGTCCGCGCCCGCCGCAACACCCAGCAAGGTGGCGCCGCTGCCAGCGTCGGCGCCAGGAAGCGCGCCAGTCTGTTGCTGGCGGCGCAGCACTATCTGTTGCGGTCGCCAGTGCTGCCGGCCTGCCGTTTCGACGTGGTGGCGATCGATGGCGAACAGATCGAATGGCTCAAAGGCGCTTTCGATGCAGCCTGAGCCTTCAGCATTGCAGGCGCGGCTGGACGCCACCGCCGAAGGCCGCCGAATGATCGACGACGAAGCCGGCTGGCGTCGCTTCGGCCCCTACCTGTCCGACCGCCAGTGGGGCACCGTGCGCGAGGACTACAGCGCCGATGGTGATGCCTGGGCCTACCTGCCGCACAGCCAGGCCAGAAGTCGCGCCTACCGCTGGGGTGAAGACGGCATTGCGGGCTTTTGTGACGAACAGCAGTGGCTGTGCCTGTCGCTGGCGTTGTGGAACGGGCGCGACCCGATCCTGAAAGAACGCCTGTTCGGCCTGACCAACCTCGAAGGCAACCACGGCGAAGACGTGAAGGAGCTGTACTACCACCTGGACGGACTGCCGAGCCATGCCTACATGCGCATGCTCTACAAGTATCCGCAGGCGGCGTTTCCCTACGACGAATTGCTGCGCGTCAATGCGGCACGCGGGCTCGACGAGCGCGAGTACGAACTGATCGACACCGGCGTGTTCGCCGAAGACCGCTACTTCGATGTCGAGATCGAATACGCCAAGGCTTCGCCAGACCACGTGGTGATGCGCGTCACCGCCACCAACCGCGGGCCCGACACCGCCACCCTGCACTTGCTGCCGCAATGGGTGGCACGCAACATCTGGTCGTGGGAGCCTGGCGTGGCCAAGCCGCGGCTGTGGGCCGACGGTACGACCGTGGTGCGTGCCCAGCACCCGCACCTGCCCGCGATGCAGCTCTGCTGCGAAGGCGCACCGCGCCTGCTGTTCTGCGACAACGACACCAACCCGGCGCTGTTCGGCAACGCAGCGGGCGCGGGTTGTTTCAAGGACGGCATCGGCAACTGGCTGCTGCACGGCGCCGACAGCGCGGTCAGCAGCAGCAGCGAGGGCACCAAGGCGGCGGCGCTGTACCGCTTCGATCTGGTGCCAGGTGCTTCCCGCAGCCTGTGCGTGCAATGGCTGCCGGCAGGTGCCAAACCGCTGCGCGACGGATGCGCCGCCGTGGCCATGCGGCGCGCAGAGGCCGATGCCTACTACGCCGCGTTGCAGGCGGACATTGCCGACGTCGACCGCCGCCGTGTCCAGCGCCAGGCCTTGGCGGGGTTGCTGTGGTCCAAGCAGTTCTACGCCTTCGACGTTCGCCAGTGGCTGCGGGGCGACCCGCTCCAGCCACCACCGCCTGCCGCGCGCCGCGACGAAAGCGAAGGCCGCGATGTCGACTGGGGCAACCTGCACGCCGGCGACGTGATGGCCATGCCCGACAGTTGGGAGTACCCCTGGTTCGCCGCCTGGGACCTGGCCTTCCATTGCGTCACCTACACCCTGATCGACCCGGCCTTCGCCAAGTCGCAACTGCTGTTGCTGACCCAGTCACGCTTGATGCACCCCAACGGCCAGTTGCCGGCTTACGAATGGAAATTCAGCGACACCAATCCGCCGGTGCAGGCCTGGGCCGCATTGCAAATCTACGAACGCGACCGCCTGCGCAGCGGCGTCGCCGACACCGCTTTCCTGGAGCGCATGTTCCACAAGTTGATGCTCAACTTCGCCTGGTGGGTCAACCGCAAGGACGATGAAGGCCGCAACGTGTTTCAAGGTGGCTTCCTGGGGCTGGACAACATCGGCCTGTTCGACCGCGACAAGATGCTGCCCGACGGCGAAAGGCTCGATCAGTCCGACGGCACCGCCTGGGTTGCGAGCTACGCGCTGTACCTGATGCGCATGGCGCTGGAACTGGCCATGCGCCAGCCGGTCTACGAAGATCTGGCCACGAAGTTCTTCGAGCATTTCATCTACATCGCCGAAGCCGTGCATGCCGCCTGTGGCACCAGTCCGACCGGCCTCTGGGACGATGTGGACGGCTTCTACTACGACGTGCTGCGCATCCCCGGCGCAGAGGACCAAGTGGTGCGGGTGCGCTCGATGGTCGGTCTGATCCCGCTGTTGGCGGTGGAAGTGCTGCACGACGACTTGACGAACGCGCAGCCGGCTTTCGCCGAGCGGTTGGCGTGGTTCCTGCAGCACCGGCCCGACCTGGCGGCGCTGGTGTCCCACTTCACCGACCCGAACCAGCAGTCGCTGCGCTTGCTGGCGCTGATGCGGCGCGACCGGTTGAAGCGTGTGCTGATGCGCATGCTCGACGAAGACGAGTTCCTCTCGCCACACGGCATTCGAGCGCTGTCGAAGGTCTACGACGCCGACCCGGCGGTGTTCGACGCGCCACAGGGTCGCCTGGAGCTTCGCTACGCGCCGGCCGAAGGGCGCACCCGCGACTTCGGCGGCAACTCGAACTGGCGCGGCCCGGTCTGGTTCCCTGTCAACCTGTTGATCATCCAGGCGCTGCGCACGCACCACAGTTATTACGGCGACGAGTTTCGTGTCGAGTTCCCGACCCGGTCGGGCCGGCTGTTGAGCCTGCGTGAGATCGCTGAGGCGCTGTCGGAACGGCTGGTCGGTCTGTTCCTGCGCGACGCCGCCGGCCGCCGGCCTTTCGCCGGCGACGACGCGCGGCAGCAGAGCGATCCGCATTTCCGCGACCACTTGCTGTTCCACGAATACTTCGACGGCGACAACGGCCGCGGCTGTGGCGCTTCGCACCAGACCGGGTGGACCGCAGCAGTGGCGCTGCTGCTGCAGCCGGGTGCGCAGAACGCGGTGGCCGCTGCCGTAACCGGCGGTCCCGCCACCGCCACCACCACCGCCGCCACCGATCCCAACGTCGCCCACGCTGCCGAAACAACCCCGCCATCGAGCAGGGGGCCATCTTGAACCTGCTAGATTGCCAGACGAGGATCGCTCTGTGACTGCAGCTTATCTACCCCATGGTGTCTGGATCACGGCACGCTTGCTCTTGGTCTGCATGTTTCCGTTCAGTGGCCTGGCGAAGCTCTTGAACTGGAACCAGGCGATGAAGCAGGCCTCGTCGTCATTCCTGCCGGCCCCGGCGCTGATGCTGGTGCTGGCGATGCTGGTCGAAATCGCAACGCCGGTGTGCATCGTCGCCGGCTGGTGGCCCCGGCAGGCGGCTTTGCTGCTGATAATTTTCTGCATCGCCACCGCAGTGCTCTACCACCCGTTCTGGAAGGGACCCGATTTCTGGGTCCGCGGCATCAGCGTGGCGCGCAACAACTTCTGGGACTTCACCAAGAACCTGGGCCTTGCCGGCGGCTTGTTGCTGGTGGCGCTCGGGGCCGGGTTCTGAACATTGCTGGAGTCGAGTGATGGCTGACAAGAAAGAACAACCGCCCCGCACACCGTACTGGCACCTGTGGGCCGATGCCGACGGCGTCAGCCACCAGACCCGCTGCGAACTCAGCGCCTTCGAGCAAGCCAGCATGGGCGGCGCGGCGCCGCAATGGAACGACAAGCTCGAACGCGGTGAAGCCACATTGATGTTTTCGGTACTGCCGGTGGGCTGGACCGGCGACTGGCACGAGAACCCGGCACCGCAATGGATCGTGCCGCTGACGGGCCGCTGGTGGGTCGAGGCCATGGACGGGCAGCGGGCCGAAATGGGCCCGGGCGAGATCGCTTTCGGTCACGACCAGGGCTGCAAGAAAGACGCGAAGGGGCGCACCGGTCATCGCTCGGGCACCGTCGGTGACGCGCCGTGCCACTTGATGATCGTGCAGCTGCACGGCGAATTCTCCGGCAAGGACAGCCACGCCGCCTGCGTCTTCGGCTGAAGGCAATGGTCAGTCTGCCCGCGGCGCCACCGGGCGCCGTTCCACGCCACGAAGCCGCAGATCCGCGCTTCGCGTCGTTGGTGCTCGCCAACGCCGCGCTGGAGCCGCTACTGCAGGGTGCGCGCTGGCTCGAAGGGCCGGTCTGGTTCGCCGACCACGGCCTGCTGTTGGTCAGCGACATTCCGAACGACCGCATCCTGCGCGTGACCGAAGCCGGCGAGGTCTCGGTCTATCGCCAGCCGGCCGGCTACGCCAATGGCCATGCACGCGACCGTGAGGGTCGGCTCGTCGGCTGTTCGCACGGGCGTCGTTGCATCGAGCGCACGGCGCTGGACGGACGCGTCGAAACCCTGGTCGATCACTACCGCGGCAAGCGCCTGAATGCGCCGAACGACATCGTCGTCAAGCGCGACGGCAGCATCTGGTTCACCGACCCGCACTACGGCATCGAAACCAATTACGAAGGCGTGAAGCAGGCACCGGAGTTACCGCCGGCGGTCTATTGCTTCGACCCGGCCACCGGCGAACTGCGCTGCGTGGCCGACGACTTCGACGGTCCGAACGGCCTGGCCTTCTCGCCCGACGAACGCCTGCTGTACGTGGCCGAAAGCGGCACGCAATTCGCGCCCGAGCCGAAGCGCCACATTCGCGCTTTCGACGTGGCTGCCGATGGCCGCAGCCTGATGAGCGGGCGCGTGTTCCACACCGTCACCCCCGGCTACGCCGACGGCTTTCGCTGTGACGAAGAAGGCAACTTGTGGAGCAGCGCCAGCGACGGCGTGCACTGCATCGCGCCTTCGGGTGAGCTGTTGGGGCGCATCTACACGCCCCATGCGGTTTCGAACCTGTGCTTCGGCGGCCGCCTGATGAGCCGGCTGTTCCTGTGTTGCGGCGACACGCTGTATGCGCTCAGCATTAACCGCCGCGCAGCGCCGTGGCCCTGAGCCGCCTTGCCGATGGCGCCATCGTCAGCGCTTATGCCGGCTTCACGCGCAGCGTGCGTTCGCTGGCGCGGGCGGCTGACTTCTATTGCGGCGGGCTCGGTTTCAGGCCGGACGGCAAACGGCTGCGGCTCGGGCTCGAATCCATCGAATTGCTGGAATGCGCCGGTTCAATCGTGGCAGTGCCGCCACCAGGACAGATCGACACCGCGTTCCAGCACATCGCAATCGTCACCAGCGACATGGCAGCCGCACTGCAGCGCCTGGCCGGCTTCGACTTCAGACCCATCACCGAAGGCGGCGCGGTCACGCTGGCGGCCAGCGCGGGTGGCGTCACGGCCTTCAAGTTTCGCGATCCCGACGGGCACCCGCTGGAACTGATCGCTTTCCCGCCCGGAACCGGCGACCCGCGCTGGCAAACCGCGACGCAGGAAGGCCCCACGCTCGGCATCGATCACTCGGCGATCGTGGTGGCCGATGCCGAACGCAGCATCCGCTATTACGAAACTCGGCTGGGCTTCACGGTGTCGGCGCGCCAGACCAACCACGGCCCCGAGCAAGACCGACTGGACGGATTGCGGGGCACCGAGGTCGACGTCGTTGCGCTGCGACCGGCCGTCGCCACGACGCCGCACCTGGAGTTGCTGGCCTACCGTTCGCCGCGTCCGGCTGCGCCGGTCTCCGTTGCAAGTGAGCCCGATGCCGACTTGCTGCAGTGGTGGCTGCAAACGGCGCAAGAAGTAGCCGGCTCGGCGCCTCCGGTGTCGCAAGACCCCGACGGCCACCGCCACTGCTTGCTGATGCCGCGCCGCCGGTGATCCCGTTGCGAGTGGAACGCCGGGCTGCCTCGAACCCCTGGCCTATGATCGCCGCCCATGCTCGAACAGCGCATCCAGCAGCAGTTTTTCGACAGCGCCGACCTGAAGCTGCAGTCTGCCGAGGTACTGGCGCGCCCGATCGCGGACGCCACGTCGGCATTGCTTACGGCGCTGACCAGCGGCGGCAAGGTGCTGCTGGCCGGTGCCGGTGCCGGAAGCGCGCTGGCTACGCACATGGCGCGCCTGCTGGCCGGCAGCTTCGAGCGCGAACGACCGCCGCTGGCAGCGTTGGCGCTCGGCGCCGACCCGGTGCAGCAGGTCAAGGCGCTGGGCCTGCCCGGCGACGTGCTGGTCTACATCGACGACGGTGAAGGCCACAGCAGCGGCGTCATTACCGCGGCGCAAGACAAGGACATGACGATCGTCGTGCTGGCCGGGCGCGGTTCGCAAGCCTTCGGTGAACTGCTGGCCGAAACCGATGTGTTGGTGGCGGTGCCGCATGAACGTGCGGCGCGCGTCGCTGAAGTCCAACTGTTGGTGTTGCACTGTTTGTGTGACGCTGTCGATTTCCAATTGATGGGAGAGCAAGACCCGTGATCCATTCCCGTATCGCTTCTTTTGCCGGGCTCGCACCCGGTGTCGTTCGCGTCGCACTGTTGAGCGCAGTCGCCGTGGCCACGCTTTCGGGCTGTGCGCCGTTGTTGCTGGGCGGCGCGGTGTTCGGCGGGGGGCTGATGGCGGCCGACCGGCGCACCACCGGTATCCAGGTCGAGGACGAGGCAATCGAGTTGAAGGCCGGCTCGCGCGTGGGCAATCTCGCCACGCTCGGCCACATCAACATCACCAGCTACAACCGCGTGGTGCTGATCACCGGCGAAGTGCCGGGCGGAGCCCAGAAGGTGTCGGTCGGCGCTACCGTGGCGGGCGTCGAGAACGTGCGCTCGATTGCGAACGAGCTCGTCATTGCGCCGAACAGTTCGATCGCGTCGCGCTCCGGCGACACGGTGCTGACGAGCAAAGTGAAAGCATCGTTGGTCGACGCGAAAGACGTGCAGGCGAATGCCTTCAAGGTGGTCACCGAGCGCAACGTGGTCTACCTGATGGGCCGCGTCACCGACCGCGAAAGCCGCCGCGCTGCCGAGATCGCCAGCGCGGTGTCCGGGGTGCGCAAGGTGGTGCGCGTGTTCGAGATCGTCAGCGAAACCGAGTTGAACGACATCGCGCCACAAGCCGCAGGAAGTGCACCGAGCCGCTAGCGGCCGTGCAGCCGCTGCAACTCAGGATTCAACAAGCACACGCGGATTCGCAGACAGGGTAGAGCCGTGGAACCGGCTCTGCCGGGCCGCAGGCGAACACCCCCTCGGGGGGCAGCGAGCGAGCGCGAGCGAGCTTGGGGGCTCCATCCCTAGACCATCTTCAGGTGCTCGGTGCCGGCAGCCAGGTCGGTGCTGCGGGCCCGTTCGCTCTTCAACTTGATCTGCAGCCGCAGATCGTTGACCGAATCGGCATTGCGCAGCGCGTCGTCGTAGCTGACATGCCTGGCCTCGTACAGGTCGAACAGGCTTTGGTCGAAGGTCTGCATGCCGAGTTCGCGGCTGCGCTTCATCAGCTCCTTGATCTCTGAAACTTCGCCTTTGAAGATCAGGTCGCCGATCAATGGCGTGTTCAGCAGCACCTCGACCGCGGCCACGCGGCCACGGCCCTGTTCACGCGGCAGCAGCCGCTGGCTGACGAGCGACTTCAGATTCAGCGACAGGTCCATCAGCAATTGCTGGCGCCGCTCTTCGGGGAAGAAGTTGATGATGCGGTCGAGTGCCTGGTTGGCGCTGTTGGCATGCAGCGTGGCCAGGCACAGGTGGCCGGTTTCCGCAAAGGCCACCGCGTGTTCCATGGTTTCGCGGTCGCGAATCTCGCCCATCAGGATCACGTCGGGTGCTTGGCGCAGCGTGTTCTTCAGTGCGGCTTCCCAACTGTCGGTGTCGATGCCCAGTTCACGCTGCGTGACGATGCAGTTCTTGTGCGGGTGCACGAATTCCACCGGGTCTTCGACCGTGATGATGTGGCCGTAAGAGTGTTCGTTGCGGTGGTCGACGATGGCCGCCAGCGACGTGCTCTTGCCCGAGCCCGTGGCACCGACGAAGATCACCAGCCCGCGCTTGGACAACGAGATTTCCTTCAGCACCACGGGCAAGCCGAGCCCGTCGATGGTCGGCAACTTGGCGGGGATCGTGCGGCAGACCAGCCCGACCTGGCCCTGCTGCACGAACGCGTTCACCCGAAACCGCCCCACGCCTTGCGGCGAGATCGCGAAATTGCATTCCTTGGTACGTTCGAACTCGGCCGCCTGTTTGTCGTTCATGACCGCCCGCACCAGCGCCAGCGTGTGCTGACCGGTGAGCGGCTGCGGTGACACCTTGGTGAGCTTGCCGTCGATCTTGATCGCCGGCGGAAAGTCAGCCGTCAGGAACAGGTCCGAACCCTCGCGGCTCAGCATCAGCCGCAGCAAGTCGTTGACGAACTTCGATGCCTGGTCACGTTCCATCACAAGCCCCCAGGCTGCGCGCGCCGCCCTCTGGGCGTCGTGCTCGCCACCCCCCGAGAGGGCTCGAACCGGACCGGGAGACCCGGATCCGGTTCGGTTTCACGTTTACCTGCTGCATTTGGTCACCCAGGAAAATTCTCAGGAATCTTGGCTTTGGCTCGAGCCTCGGCCGGCGACACCAGATTGCGCCGCACCAGGTCCGTCAGATTCTGATCCAGCGTCACCATCCCGAGGCTTTGCCCGGTCTGGATCGAGCTGTACATCTGCGCGATCTTGTTCTCGCGGATCAGGTTCTTGATGGCCGACGTCGCGATCATGATTTCGTGCGCTGCGACCCGGCCGCTGCCGTCTTTCAATTTGCACAGCGTCTGCGAGATCACCGCCACCAGCGACTCCGACAGCATCGAGCGCACCATTTCTTTCTCGGCTGCGGGGAACACATCCACCACCCGGTCGATGGTTTTGGCGGCGGAACTGGTGTGCAGCGTACCGAACACCAGGTGGCCGGTTTCGGCCGCGGTCAACGCCAGCCGGATCGTTTCCAGGTCGCGCATTTCCCCGACCAGGATCGCGTCGGGGTCCTCACGCAAGGCGCTGCGCAAAGCGTTCGCAAACGACAGCGTGTGCGGGCCGACTTCCCGCTGGTTCACCAGGCATTTTTTGCTGTCGTGCACGAACTCGATCGGGTCTTCCACCGTCAGCACATGGCCGTATTCATGCTCGTTCAGGTGGTTCACCATGGCCGCCAGCGTGGTGCTCTTGCCCGAACCGGTCGGGCCTGTCACCAACACCAGTCCGCGCGGGCGCAAGGCCAGTTCGGCGAAGACTTTCGGCGTGCCCAGTTGCTCCAACGTCAGGATCTTGCTCGGAATGGTGCGGAACACCGCACCGGCGCCGCGGTTCTGGTTGAATGCATTCACGCGAAAGCGCGCCAGACCCTGGATCTCGAAACTGAAGTCGCATTCCAGCGTGTCTTCGTAGTGCTTGCGCTGGGCGTCGTTCATGATGTCGTACACCATGTCGTGGACTGTCTTGTGGTCCAGCGCTTCGACATTGATGCGCCGCACGTCGCCATGCACCCGGATCATCGGTGGCAACCCCGCCGACAGGTGCAGGTCAGAGGCCTTGTTCTTGACCGAGAAGGCCAGTAGCTGCGTGATGTCCATGGTGGCGAGGCTTCAGCTCCAACCGGATTGAAAAAATGATTATGGGCAGCATCACGAACAACCTGCAAGAAGTGAAGGGGCGCATTTCCAGTGCTGCTCAGGCGGCCGGCCGGACTGCGCAAGACATCACGCTGCTGGCCGTCACGAAGACCTTCGGGCCGGCTGCGGTGCGTGAAGCGGTCGGCGCCGGGCAACGCGCCTTCGGCGAGAACTATGTGCAGGAAGCGCTCGCGAAGATCGAGCAGCTGGCCGATCTGCGCCACTCGATCGAATGGCACCTGATCGGCCCGTTGCAGAGCAACAAGACCCGCGTGGTGGCCGAACATTTCGACTGGGTGCAGTCGGTGGACCGGCTCAAGATCGCCGAGCGGCTCAGTGCACAGCGCCGGCCCGATCTGCCGGCGCTGAACGTGTGCTTGCAGGTCAATATCAGCGGCGAAGCCAGCAAGAGCGGCCTGACGCCGGCCGAGGTGGTGGCGGTAGCGCAGGCCGTGGCCAAGCTGCCACGATTGCGGCTGCGGGGTCTGATGGCAGTGCCGGAAGCGGCAGTCGACGGCGCCGATCCGGCGGCCCTGCGCGCACCGCACCAGGCGTTGCATGCGCTGTTCGAAACGCTGGTAGCGCAAGGCTTGCCGCTGGACACGGTGTCCACCGGCATGAGTGCCGACCTGGAACCGGCCATTGCCGCCGGCTCGACGATGGTGCGGGTGGGCAGTGCGATCTTCGGACACCGAATGTGAACTGACACGCGGGCAGACTGCGCGGCGCTGCAGTGATACCCCTCAAACGTTCGGTTACGACAGGCCGCCGGGAATCAGAATGGCGGCATCCGCTGGTCAGGGGTGGCACCTCGTGTCGACTGCATCACCGGATCACCCTGCGGGGGCGGCAGCTAGCCGACTGCGGTGCTACCACAGCATCCAGTCAGCCCCAACAGCCCGCGGTCCGAAGACGGCCCGCGGGCTTGCCACCCAAGGGATTCCGTCATGCGTTTTGTCAGCCGTTTCACGGTGCGCGTCTTGCGCTGCCGCTGGTCTGCCGTCGGCCCTGCCGCGTTGACATCCGTGGTCTTGCTCGTCGGCGCAACCGCGCCGGCCCATGCCGGGCCTCGCGGCGGCAGGCACGACAAGCTGGCACGCGACCTGGCGGAGGAAGCGCAGCGATCGGCGCGCCGCAAGTTTGCTGGGAGCGCGCCATGCGCGGTGTGCGCCAGGTGCAGGTGATCCTGGTGACCGACGGCGCTGATCCCGAGATGACCGATCTGCGGCGCGCGGTGCGCAAGCTCGGCGGTACGGTGCACGCCATCTTCTCGATGGCGCATGCGATGACGGTGCAGGTCGCCGCGAGCCAGCACGACGACCTGGCCGACCGCGACGATGTTCTCAACGTGGTTCCGAACCGCCCTACCCGCCGCACTTTCAGCACGCTGGAGATGATCACCGGCGCCATCGGCCCCAACGTGCGTACCGGCGACGCGCGCACCACCTACTACGGCCTGGGCGGCACCGGCGTCGTGGTTGCGGTGCTGGATTCGGGCGTGATGCGCAGCCATGAAGCGTTTCTGGACGGCAACGGGGTCAACCGCGTCAAGCGCAATGTCAGCATGCTGAACAACAGCGTCGCCAACTGGGCCACCGGCGCCGACAA
>JALYUN010000239.1 GCA_030853725.1 Pseudomonadota bacterium
ACCAGGAACACCGTGCCGGCATAGGTCTGCAGCAGTTCTTCCAGCAGTTCCAGCGTGTCGATGTCGAGGTCGTTGGTGGGCTCGTCCAACACCAGCACGTTGGCCGGCAACGCAAACAGCCGCGCCAGCAACAGCCGGTTGCGCTCGCCACCCGACAAGGTCCGCACCGGTGAACGCGCCCGTTCCGGTGCGAACAGGAAGTCGCCCATGTAACTCATGATGTGTTTGCGGGTGGTCTTCGTTCCACTCGCGATCTCGATCCATTCGCTGCCGGGGCTGATGGTGTCGGCGAGGGTGGCTTCCAGGTCGAGCCCGGCGCGCATTTGGTCGAAGTACGCCACCTGCAGCCGCGTGCCCTGGCGCACCCGGCCGCTGCTGGGTTGCAGCTCACCCAGGATCAGCTTCAGCAGCGTGGTCTTGCCGACACCGTTCGGCCCGATCAAGCCGACCTTGTCGCCGCGCAGCAGCGTGGCGCTGAAGTGGTCGATCAGGCGCAGGTCGCCGAACTGCATCGAGACATCGTCCAGTTCAGCGACGATCTTGCCGGGTGGTAAGCCGGCGTCCAGTTCCAGCCGCACCCGGCCGAGTTGCTCACGCCGCGCAGAGCGGTCGCTGCGCAGTTGCACCAACCGCGCCACGCGGCCGACGCTGCGGGTACGGCGTGCCTCCACGCCTTTGCGGATCCAGACCTCTTCGGCCGCCAGCATCTTATCGGCGCGCGCCGCCGCCAGCGCTTCGTTTTCCAGCTCCCTCAACTTGGCGCCTTCGAAGGCGGCGAAGTTGCCAGGGTAGCTGCGCAACTGGCCGCGATCGAGCTCGACGATGCGGGTGGCCACCGCGTCGATGAAGCTGCGGTCGTGCGAGACCAGCATCAGCGCACCCTTGCGGCTCACCAGCAGGTCCTGCAGCCATTCGATGGCGGCGATGTCCAGGTGGTTGGTGGGCTCGTCCAGCAGCAGCAAATCAGGCTCGGCCACCAGAGCCTGCGCCAGTGCCACGCGTTTGCGGGTGCCGCCCGAGAGCGCATCGACCGTGGCGCTGCCGTCCAGGTTCAGGCGTTGCAAGGCTTGCTCGACCCGCGCTTCCCAGGTCCAGCCACCCAGCGCTTCCAGCCGGGTCTGCACCGCGTCCAGGTCGTCGGCCGGGTCGTGGATTTCGTAGCGGGCCCGAAGCGCGCGCGCTTCGGCCACGCCTTCGGCCACGGCGTCGAACACGCTCAGACCGGCTGCGAACAGCGGTTCTTGCGCCACGTAGACACGCCGCAGGCCGCTCTGCAGGTGCAGCACACCGTCGTCGGGCTTGTCGATGCCGGACAGGATTTTCAGCAGCGAAGATTTACCGGTGCCGTTGCGGCCGATCAGCGCGAGCCGTTCGGCCGATTCGATCGCGAGGCCCGCGCCGTCGAGCAGCGGGACATGGCCGAACGCGAGGTGGGCGTCGGCGAGTGTGAGGAGAGCCATGCAGGCATTGTCAACGGCGGCCCATACGACGCCTTCGCAATGCCCGGACGCAGGTCACGACAGGGCTCGCGGAGCTGCATCCAGGCGCTCGCGATCGTGCGTCGCAACGTCACTCAAGCGGGGGTCGTCGACGCCGAGCCGCTCCAACGCGACCAACAGCATCGGCAAGTGACTCGACAAGCCACCCCCGTACTCGGCGTCGAAACGACGGCCTTCGGGGAGCAGTTCGTGCAGCGGTTTCACTGCAAGGCACGCTCCAGTGCGTCGATAAACATGGCGGCCACGTCGAAGCCAGTCTGTTCGGTGATCTCTTGAAAGCCGGTCGGGCTGGTGACGTTGATCTCGGTCAGCGCGCTGCCGATCACGTCCAGGCCGATCAGCAGCAGACCGCGCCCGGCCAGCACCGGCCCGAGTGCAGCGGCGATCTCGCGGTCGTGGTCGGTCAGGGGCAGCGCCACGCCCTTGCCGCCGACCGCAAGGTTGCCGCGAATCTCTGTGCCCTGCGGGATGCGCGCCAATGCAAACGGCACCGCTTCGCCGCCGATCAGCAACACGCGCTTGTCGCCCTGCGTGATCTCGGGCAGGTAGCGCTGCACCATCATCGTGGTGGCGCCGTGGTGGTTCAGGGTTTCGACGACGCTGCCCAGGTTCATGCCGTCGGTGCCGACGCGGAAGATGCCGGCGCCGCCCATGCCGTCCAGCGGCTTGCAGATGATGTCGCCGTGCTTGGCGTGGAAGCGCCGCACGTCGTCGGCATTGCGCGTGACGAGCGTCGGGGCTGCGTAGTTGGCGAACTCCAGGACCGCCAGTTTTTCCGGATGTTCGCGCAGCGACTGCGGACTGTTGAAAACCTGCGCGCCTTCGCGCTCGGCCTGGCTCAAGAGGTGCGTGGCATAGAAGTATTCGCTGTCGAACGGCGGGTCCTTGCGCATCAGCACGGCGTCCACCAGATGCAGCGCCTGCGGCCGGCCAGCGGGTGCGGCGGCATCGACCTCGAACCAATCGGCGCCGAGCGTGCCGCTGAGCCGGATGTCGCGCACCAGCGCTGTCACCGGGTCGCCGCTCTGCCAATGCAAGTCGCGTGGTTCACAGGCCATCAACGTGTGGCCGCGGCGGGCGGCTTCTCGCATCATCGCGAACGTCGTGTCCTTGTAGGGCTTGAAGCTTTCGAGCGGGTCGGCGACGAACAGCAGTTTCATGGTCGGCTTGCGGGGCGGTATGGGCAGGCTCGCACTGTGGCACAGGCTCCGGCTGCTCGTGCGCACGGGGTCGCAGCCGTGGCCGGGCCCGGATAATCGCGCCGACTCTGCTCTGAAGGCTCCGCCATGACCGACATTTCACGCCCCACTGCCACCCGTCGCCGGGTTCTTTCGCTGGCTGGCTTCGCCGCATTCGCACTGGTGG
>JALYUN010000250.1 GCA_030853725.1 Pseudomonadota bacterium
TCGGCAGCCTGCGCGGTGCGCACCGCACGCTGGGGGAAGAAGCCGCCATGGCCGAGTCGTATCTGCTGTTGCTGCAGACGCGCATGGAAGACCGGCTCGCCTTCAGCATCGAGATCGACCCCGCCCTTTGTCGCGCCACGCTGCCACCGCTGCTGCTGCAACCGCTGGTAGAGAACGCCATCCATCACGGCCTGGAGCCGAAACTCGAAGGCGGCCGGGTCACGGTAGCAGCGCGGCGCGAAGACGACGATCTGGTGCTGACGGTGGCCGACGACGGCCTCGGCTTCGACGCGGCGACGAAGCGGCCTGGCAACGGCGTGGCGCTGGCCAACCTGCGCCAACGATTGACTGCGCGCTATGGCCGGCAGGCCAGCCTGACGCTCACCGCGCACCATCCCGGCACCGTAGCCACCATCCGCCTGCCCTTCGAGACCGACTCACCATGAAGACCGTCATCACCACGGCCCTGATTGCCGACGACGAACCCCATCTGGCGCGCGCCCTGCAAGCCGAACTGGCCAGATTGTGGCCAGAACTGCAGATCGTTGCGGTGGCGCGCAACGGCGTGGAAGCGGCCGAGCGGATCGCCACGCTGCAACCCGACCTGGCTTTCCTCGACATCCAGATGCCGGGTCTGACCGGACTCGAAGTGGCGCAGGGCATCGAGGGTCCGACCCGGGTCGTCTTCGTCACCGCGTACGACGCCTACGCGGTGCAGGCCTTCGAACAGGAAGCGCTGGACTATGTGTTGAAGCCGATCAAGGCCGAGCGGCTGCAGCGCACCGTCGACCGCGTGCGCAAGCTGCTGACCGAACCGGCTTCGACCGCGGTCGATGCGAATCTGCTATCGGCGCTGAAGCGGCTGTTGCCGGCTGCCACCGTTTCGGCCGAGCACCTGCGCTGGGTCCGCGCCAGCCAGGGCGAATTGACGCAGCAGATCGCGGTCGACGACGTGCTGTTCTTCCATGCCGACGACAAGTACACCTGCGTGCAGACCGCCAGCGCCGAGGCACTGATCCGCACCCCGATCGCCGAGCTGGCGGCCCAATTGAACCCGGCACAGTTCTGGCAAATTCACCGCTCGACGCTCGTCAACCTGGCACACCTGCAAGGCACGCGCCGCGACGAGGCCAGCCGCTTGTGGGTGCGCCTGCGCGGCCACGGTAGCGAACTGCCGGTGAGTCGCGCCTATGTGCACTTGTTCAAGGCCATGTAGTTACTCCGGCTGGATGCCAGCGGCTTTGATGACCTTGCCCCACTTGGTGGCCTCGCCCGCCTGGAATTGCGCCAGTTCGTCTGGCGTCGTGACCCAGCCTTCCGAGCCCGCAACGTCGAAGAAAGCCTTGGCCGGCGCGGCTTTCACGGCCACGTGCAGCAGCTCGTTCAAGCGCGTCACCACCGCTGGCGGTGTGCCTGCGGGCACATAGGCGGCGAACCAATAACCCATGTCGTAGCCCTTGACGCCGGCCTGCTCGATGGTCGGCACGTCGGGCAACTGCACGCTGCGCTTTTGCGTGGAATAGCCCAGCGGCCGCAGCTTGTCCGCCTTGATCTGCGGCATGCCGGTAGAGGTGTCGGTGATCATCATGTCGATCTGCCCACCCAGCAGATCGATGATGGCGGCCGGGTTGCTCTTGTAGGGCACGTTCAGGATGTCGACGCTGGCCAGTTGCTTCAGCATCTCGCCGGCCATGCGGCTCGAAGAACTGCCGCTACCGAAGCTGAGTTTGCCGGGGCTCTTGCGCGCCGCTGCCACCACATCGGCCACGCTCTTGTACGGCGAGTCGGTGCGCACCACCATCACTTGGCCGCCTTTGCCCAGTCCCGTGACGGGCGCGAAGTCCTTGACCGGGTCGTAGGGCAGCTTCTTGTAGAGATGTTCGTTGGCGGCCTGGGTGGTGTTGGTTGTGATCAACACCGTGTAGCCGTCGGCCGGCGCGCGGGCGGCGGCCTGTGCCGCGACCATGCCGCTGGCGCCGGCCTTGTTCTCGACCACCACCGGCTGCTTGGTCTGTTCGGTAACGGACTGGCCGAGCGCGCGCGCCAACTGGTCGGTCGCGCTGCCGGCACCGAAGGGCACGACGAAGCTGATCGGCTTGGTCGGATAGGTTTGCGCGTAGGCGGCAGCAGGCAGCAAAGCGGCAGCGAACACGGTCAGCGCGGCGGCGAGCACACGGCGGCGCAGTGTCAAGTTTCGAGTCATCGTTCGGTCTCCAGGTAATGTCGATGGGGGGAAAAGATGTCAGGCGGCCGGCCCGACCAGATGCGCCACCAGTGCCACCGGCACGTGCAGCTTCAAGTCCAGCAGCAGGTACGACAGCGCCTTGCCGTGGCTATCGAGGTTCATGGCGTCGTTGACACCGCCGTCCAGCACGCCGTCCAGCACGAAGTTCATCGCCTGCAGTCGGGGCAGCAGGTGGCGCACCACGCGCGTGGGGCGGCGGTGCGCGAACTGCTGCGCCACCACCGCTTCGGTGATCTGCTCTACCAGCAAGGGCCACAGCGCCGGGTGCCAGGCGATCAGGCTGATGTTGGACCGGTCACCCTTGTCGCCAGTGCGGCCGTGGGCGGCACGATGGAGCTCGACCAGTACGGCGTCGTTGCTCATGCCGCAGCCGACTCGATGAAGCGAAAGTGCGCGGCAACCTTGTCCCGTGGCACCAGGCAAGACACGGTACCGAGCGTCGATCGCAGCGCAGTACGCACCCCACCGCCACCGGCGGGCCCACAGCAATACATCGCCGTGACCTCGCGCAGCAGGCGTTCGGCGGGCGACTTTTCGGCGTGACGCAGCGCCACGCGCAGGCGCACGTCGCGGGCATCGCCGGGTGGCGTCTGAGCCAACCAACGGCCGGCGTCGTCGGCGAACACGCTGGCCACCCCGATCAAGTCGACGCGCAAGGGCCCAAGGCCGTGCAGGCGTTCGCGCAACACGTCGGCAGCCAACCGCGCCCGCCCTGCAGCCCGCGCGCCGGCATACGAAATTTCGCCTTCGGCAAGCCAGCCGGTTTCGTGGCAGACATTGACCTTCAAGGTCGGTGTTCGTGCGTGCCCGCGCACGCCATCGAGTCGTACCCGGTCCGGGCCGATTTCGGTGACCACGGCCGCGCTGATGTCGGCTGTGACATCGGGGGTCAAGTAGGCAGCGGGGTCATGCAGTTCGTACAGCAATTGCTCCGTGACGGTGTGGCTGTCGATGCGCCCGCCGGTGCCCGGCGGCTTGGTGATCGTGCAGGTGCCGTCGGCGTCGATTTCGGCGATCGGGTAACCCAACGTGGCCAGACCTGGCACGTCCTTGAAACCCGGGTCGGCGTAGTAGCCGCCGCTGACCTGGCTGCCGCATTCCAGCAAGTGGCCGCACATGGTGGCCCGCGCCAGCCGGTCCCAGTCGTCGCGGGCCCAGCCGAAGTGGGCCAGTGCCGGCCCGACCGCCAGCGACGGGTCCGCGACCCGACCGCAAACCACTACGTCGGCACCCGCCAGCAATGCATCTGCAATCGGCTCGGCGCCGAGATAGGCATTGGCCGAAACCACGCGCAGACCTTCGGCAGCGCCGCCGAGCAGCGGGACCCGGGCTGCGGCACTTAAATCGTCGCCTTCGACCACCGCCACGCGCGGCGCCCGCAAGCCGAGCTGCGCCGCCAGTGCCAGAATGTGCCGCGCCGCACCCACCGGGTTGGCGGCGCCGAAGTTGCTGACGATGCGGATGCCATGCTGCAGGCAGCGCGCCAGCACCGGGCGCAGCAGGTCGTCCAGCAGCGGCTCGAAGCCGGCTTCGGGGTTCTGCCGCCGCGCCAGCTGCGCCAGTGCCAGCGTGCGTTCGGCCAAGGTCTCGAAGATCAGAAACGCGGGCCCGCCGCTGGCGATGAGGGCTTCGACCACCGGCGCGGCCGCATCGGTTCGGTCGCCTGAGAAGCCAGCGGCGCAGCCGATGCGCAGCAGGTCAGTCGTCAACACTGCCGGCCACTACAACCACCCCGCCTTGCGAAAACGCCACCACAAACCAACCGACACCAGCCCGATGAAGATCAGCGACAGCGGATAGCCGTAGGCCCACTTCAATTCCGGCATGTGCGTGAAGTTCATGCCCCAGACACCGACGAAGAAAGTCGCCACCGCAAAGATGCCGGCCCAGGCCGCGAGCGACTTGGTGGTTTCGGAGTCTTCGATCGTCACCATCGACAGGTTGACCTGGATTGCGGTGGCCACGGTTTCACGCACGGTCTCCAGCGTGGTGTTGCAGCGCACCAGGTGGTCGTAGACATCCCGAAAGTATTCCTGCGTGTTGTGGCAGGCCTGGGGCACGCGGCCGCCGAACAGCTTGCCGGTGGCGTCCATCATCGGCGCCACCGCATGCCGCAACATGGCCACCGAACGTTTCAGCGCATAGAGCTGCTGGATGTTCTGGCGCGCATTGCCAGGCTCGAAGATCGCGGCTTCGATGCGTTCGAGTTCGTCTTCCAGTTGCTCGATGACGGGAAAGTAGCGGTCCACGACCGAGTCCATCAATGCATACAGCACGAAGGCCGACCCATGGCTCAGCAGCTGCGGTTCGCGCTCGGCGCGTTCACGCACGCCCAGAAAACCGTGGCTCGAGCGCTTGCGCACCGACAGCACGAAGTTAGGGCCGACGAAGACGCACAGCTCGCCGACTTCGGGGTCGGTGTCGGGCTCGCGCTCGATCATGTGCATGACGACGAATACGGTTTCGCCGTATTCCTCGATCTTCGGCCGCTGATGACCGTGGTTGGCGTCTTCCACCGCCAGCTCGTGCAGATGGAACTGCTGCTTCATCTGCTGCAGTTCGTTCTCGTCCGGGTCCTTCAGCGCGACCCAGACGAAGGCATCGGGCTGCGCCAGGGTCTTCGATATGTCGGACACCGCCAGGTCGGCGAGTCGGTGACCCTGCTGGTAGGCAACGCAGTTGATCAGCATGCTGTTTCAGGCGCAGCGATGGAACGGAAACCGAATCTTCTCACCCCGGCCCTGCCTGGCCGCGCTTCAGTCCGCGGCTTTCGGCCTGTCACGCCGCCCGACCTCTGAATGCGCGCCGTTGGTCGGCATCAACAGTATCTTGGAGAACTGCGACTCATCAGCGGTGGCCTGCGCTTTCAATGCGAACCGGCCATGGCCCGGTAGTCGGTGTAGGCCGGCTCGGGTTGCGTGAACCAGGCATGCAGGATCTGATAGACCATCTTGTAATTCTTCTGCTGAAAACTGGCGTGCGAGATGCCGTTCAACACGCTGAACTGCTTGTCCGGATGCGGCAGGCGCTTGAAGAATTCGATCAAATCGTCGAGCGCGGCAATGCCGTCGAACTGGCCGCGCAACAACGCGGTCGGCATGCGAATCATCAGCGGGTCGACCAGTGGCAAACGGCTGCACATATCGATGTAGGTGCCGTTCGGCATGCTGTCGTCCAGCGCCAGGATCGCGTCGGCAAAAGCTTCGACGGTGGCGGCATCGGCGCAGTCGGCATGGTCACGCGAGAAGATGCTGCGCACGAAAGCGCGGTCGATCGGGCGGCGCTTGCTGGCCATGAATTCCGGCAGCTTCTTGCGGCGTTGTTCCAGCGTCGGCGCGCCTTCGCCGGTCCAGACGAAAGCGTCCAACGCCAGCCGGGACACGCGGTCGGGATGGTTCTGTGCGAACAGCGCCGCGCGCAGTGCACCGCTGCTGATGCCGTAGGTCAGAAAGCGATCGATGCCACGCAATTTTTTGATGGCGTCGGTGGCGGCGGCCAGGTCGGCCGCGCCGTTGGCGATGTCGCAAGTGATGTCGCGGCGTTTGCTGCTGCGGCCGTAACCTTCCATGTCGACGCACCAGCAGACGAAGCCGCGCTCGGCAAACCAGTCCATCACGCTGGAATCGGGGCGGCCGGGCACGCTCAAGTCGAAGGTGGGCTGGCTCGCCATTGAAGAACCGTGAACCCA
Organism: Pseudomonadota bacterium; assembly: GCA_030853725.1. Classification (GTDB taxonomy): domain Bacteria; phylum Pseudomonadota; class Gammaproteobacteria; order Burkholderiales; family Burkholderiaceae_C; genus Rubrivivax. The sequence goes on from JALYUN010000250.1 coordinate 5,934, forward strand.
CAGCACCGCGGGCTTGCCTTCGGGCGAGTTTTGGTACTTCTCCCACATGAAAAGTTCGACATCGCCGTCTGCGGTGTGCTTGATGGCCGAGTGTTCGACACCGGTGATCTTGGTCATTTCATTGCTCGAAGTGGTTGGCTGTAGTCAAGTGACGCACTCACTCTACCTTCGCGCCGGTGTCTTTGACGACCTTCGACCAGCGGTCGCGTTCTTCGCGGAAGTAGGCGTCCATTTCGGCCGGGGTCGAACCCACGGCCTCGATGCCGGTGCGGGCCATGAAGCCGCGTACCTCGGGGGTGTTCAGCGCGATTTTCAATTCGGCATTCAGTCGCTGCACGATCGCGTCGGGCGTGCCCTTCGGCGCCAGCAGGCCCATCCAGACATAGGCCACGTAGTCCGGGTAGCCCGACTCTTTCAACGTGGGCACATCGGGCAGTTGGGGCGACCGGGTGGCACCGGTCACGGCCAGCGCGCGCAGCTTGCCGTTCTTGATGTGGCCCACCATGCCGGCGGTGCCGGGCATCGCCAAGCTCACCTGTCCGGCCAGCAAGTCGGTGGTGGCCTGCCCGCTGCCTTTGTAGGGCACGTGAACGAGCTTGATGCCGGCCATGGTCGCGAACTGCGCCATGAACAAGTGCTGGCCGGTGCCGTTGCCCGAAGACGCGTAGTACAGCTCACCGGGTTTGGACTTGGCCAGTGCCACCAACTCTGCAACGGTCTTGACCGGCAGCGACGGAATCACCACCAGCACACCCGGTTCACGCCCCAACAAGCTGATGCCAACGAAGTCGTCGACCGGGTTGAAAGTCAGCTTCGGGTAGAGCGAACTTTGAATCGCATTGGTGGCCGAAGCCAGCAGCAACGTGTAGCCGTCCGGCGCGGCGCGGGCGACAGCTTCACTGCCGATGGTGGCGCCCGCGCCCGGCTTGTTCTCGACGATGACCTGCTGCTTGAGCTGCTTGGACAGCTGCTGCGCAATCGCGCGCGTCGGCCCGTCGACCGCACCGCCGGGCGAGAACGGCACCACGATCCGGATCGGCTTGTTCGGGTAGTTGTCCTGCGCCAGCGCAGGACTGCACAGCGAAGCCGCCAGTGCAGCAGCGGCGAACATGCCAAAAGTGTTCATGACGACATCCTTGGTGACGAAGTTTTTTAGGGCTCGAAGGTTCAGGGCTCGACAATCAGGGCTCAATGCCGCCGTCGGTGCGCAGCTTGCGTGAGGCCGCACCCGTCATCGCTTGCACGAATTGTTCGGCCAGTGTCGGCTGCAGCGCCTTGGCGCTGACCGCAGCGCTGTAGACCGTGGCCAACTCGAACTGGGGCGGCAAGGCCCCCACCAATTGCACGCCTTCGCTGTAGAGAATCTCCGAGACCTGGGTGCAGCCGATCAGCCGCGGTGCGTCGGTCGCAGCCAGTTCGCGCATTGCGATGGCACCGGCAGGAAAGGTCTTGAAGCGTGCCTGCAAGCTGTCATGAATGCCGAGCTGGCGCATCACGTTTGCGAAATGGATGCCGGCGGTGGCGCGAACCGGGTCGGGGAAGTAGATGGCGTCGGCAGCCAGCAACGCCGCCTTCAGCGCTTCGGCGGTATCCACTGCCGGCTGCGGCTCGCCGCTGCGAACGGCGATGCCGGTGCGCACCCGACCGAGCGCGGCCTTGCTGCCGGCCCGCAGTTCGCCACTCTGGATCAAGGTATCGATCATGAGGTCGGTGACGATCATGAAGTCGCAAGGTTCGCCGGCCAGCAAGGCTTCCTTCATCGCGCCGACGGCGCCGAAGCGGCCTTTCAGCGTGACCGAATGAGACTGCTCAAAGGCCGGCAGCAGCGACTTGACGACGCCTTGTGAAGCGCCGGCGCACAGAAAGTTCAGGGTGGTTGTCACTGATGAGGTTCTAGCTCTGGTTCAGGCATTCATCGCTGCGACGATGCGCTCCGGGGTCAACGGCAGGTCGCGCACCCGCAAGCCCATCGCATCGAACAAGGCATTGGCAATGGCGGCCGCGGTGGGCCCCTGCGCGGCTTCACCGGCGCCGACCGACGGCGCTTCTGAAGGCATCAACACCACGTCCACCGCCGGCACGTCACTGAAGCGCAGGATCGGGTAGTCGGCCCAGCCGGCATGGCTCGGGGCCGCCGATTCCAGCAGGGTCCAACTGGTGGCCTGCACGGCGCCCCCTTCGATCTGGTTGACGACGCCATCGGGGTTCACGACCAAGCCCACGTCGACCGCGATCGTCAGCCGCCGCACCCGCAACGTGGCACCGGCAACGACCTCGGCCACCACCGCGCACCAGGCGCCGACGCCCTTGTAGCGTGCAACGGCAATGCCGTGGCCGACCGAATTTTCGGCATCTGTATCGGGCTCAATTGCATCCTTGCGATCCGCCCAGCCGGCGCGCTCGGCCGCAGCCCGCAGCACGGCCAATGCGCGCGGGTCGTGCTGCAGGTGTCGTTCACGCAACGCCAGCGGATCCTGCCCGGTGCCGTGCGCGATCTCGTCGATGAAACTTTCCGCGGCGAAGATGTTGGCGAAGGCGCCCAACGAACGCAGGGCCGACGAGCGCCGCTGCGTCTGCACCCGGTGCGCGGTGGCGCGCCAGGTCGGGAAGTCGTATCCCGGTACCGCATTGCGCTCGGCGCCGCCGCCGTGCGAGAGCGGCGGGTCGATCGCGGCCGGTGGTTCGAAGGCCACTTCACGCTGCCAACTGCCAAGCAAGGCCGGTGTGGCACTGCGGCCCGGGCGACCGCTGTGGCCCGGGCTCCAGAGTTCGTGATTCCACTCAGTGATGTAGCCGCCTTCGTCGGTGCCTGCTTTCAGCTGCACCAGCATCGCTGGCCCGAACGGGGCATGGCTGAGCTCGTCGGCGCGGCTCCACTGCAGACGCACCGTGCGCCCGGGCTCGGCACTCGCGAGCCAGGCGGCATCGAAGGCCGCGTCATCGGCACCGTTGTGGCCATAGCAGCCAGCGCCCGGCACATGGTGGATCAGCACGGCAGCGGGATCGACGCCGAAAGCCAGTGCCAGGTCGCGCTGGAGGTTGAAGATGGCCTGACTGTGACACCAGACTTCCAGCCGGCCTTCGGTCCAGAAGGCCAGCGCGCAAGACGGTGCGATCGATGCGTGAGCAATCCACGGCTTGGTGTAGGTGGCCGCGAACGACTGCGCCACCGGTGCCGCCGAATCGGGGCCGTTGCGCTCGCCCACCAGCCGGGCTTCGCTAGTCAGCGCTTGCAGTGCGCGCCCTTCCTCCACTGGCCAGTCGCTCGCTGACCAACGCAGCGCCGGTCGCAGGCGCTCCAGTGCGGTGTCGGCCTGGGCCGATGTCTCGGCCACCAGCCCAACCAGGTTGCCGTCGCGCCAGGCACGGCGCACACCCGGGGATTGCATCGCGGCCTCGGCCGAGAACGCAGTCAGTTGCGCGCCGGCTTGCGGGGGATGTAGCACGCGGCCATGCAACAGGCCTTCCGGCGCGAGATCGTGAACGAACCCGGACTCGCCGGCGAACAGCGCTTGCAACTCGCCGCGCGGTACCGAACGACCGACCCACTCACGGCGCGCGGCGCCGGGCGCAAGTTCGGCGCAGGCTGCGCGCAATGCGCTGCCCGCATCCTGCACCGACAAGCTGCCCGAGGTGACGCCTTCGTCGGGACTCTGGGCGGTGTCGACCGGCAACATCTCGACTCGGGCCAGCGCCACCCCCAACTCGTCGGCCACGATCTGTGCCAAGGCGGTGTGCAGCCCCTGACCGAGCTGGACCTTGCCGGTGCGGACCTGCACGCGACCGTCGGCCATGCGTTCGACCCGCGGTGCGGTGCTCACGTCGTTGCCTGCGATTGCGATTGAGACTGCGCTGCGCGCAGCACGGCGCGAACGATCCGGTTGTGCGCGCCGCAGCGGCACAGGTGGCCGTCCAACGCCTGCCGCACCTGCAGGTCGGTGGGATCCGGCGTCTGGCACAGCAGCGCTGCAGCGGCCACCAGCATGCCGGAGCTGCAATACGCGCACTGCGCCGCCTGCTCTTCGAAGAAAGCTTCGCGCAGTGAGGCTTCCAGACCCTCGACCGTGGTGACGGACTTGCCTGCTACCGCCCACATCGGGGTGTCGCAAGCCGGTAGCGAACGGCCGTCGATCAGGACGCAACAGGCGCCGCAGTCGCCGCTGCCGCAGCCGAAGCGTGTGCCCTTCATACCGAGGTCGTCACGCAGCACGTCGAGCAGCCGTGCGTCGGGTGGCGCGCCGACGGCGCAGGCGCGGCCGTTGATCTGCAGCTTCAGTTCGACCACGCGGCGCGTTCTCAGCGACTCTGCCTGGCGCCGGAAAGTTTCACGATTCGCGCCCACTTGACGATGTCCTTATCGATATAGCGCCCGAAAGCCGCGCTGTCCATCGTCATCGGTGTCGTGCCCTGAACGGTCCAGGCCTTGCGCGTTTCGGGGCTGCTGGTGATCTTCGCCAGTTCGGTGCTGAGCTTCGTGACAATGGCCGCCGGCGTGCCTTTCGGCGCCATCAGGCCAAGCCAGATCGTGGCTTCATAGCCCGGAACGCCGGCTTCGGCAACAGTGGGCACGTCGGGCAGGATCGGCGAACGGGCCTCCCCGGTCACCGCCAGCGCCTTGACCTTGCCGGCCTTGATCTGTTCACCCATGGTTGCGATGGCGTCGAACATCAGGTCGACCGTGCCGCCCATGACGTCGGCCCGTGCGGCCGAGCTGCCCTTGTACGGCACATGCAGCAGGTTGATGCCGGCCATGGCCTTGAACAACTCGCCGGCCATGTGGTACGGCGTTCCGGGGCCGGACGACGCGTAGGTCAGCATCCCCGGTTTGGCCTTGGCGGCAGCGATCAATTCGGCCAGGTTCGAGTACGGTAGACCCGGTCGCGCCACCAGCACCAGATCGGAATAGCTGATCGGGCCGATCGGCACGAAATCGTGCGTCAGCGAAAACGGCTTGTTGGCAATCAACGATTCGTTGACGGTGTGGGTGTTCGACATCAGCAGCAAGGTGTAGCCGTCGGGCGCGCTCTTGGCGACGCTGTCGGTGCCGATCACCGACCCTGCACCCGGCTTGTCTTCGACGATGAAGTTCTGCCCCATCGATTCCTGCAGTTTCTGAGCGATGTAGCGGCCGAAGACATCGGCCGACCCACCGGCCGCAAACGGCACCACGATGCGTACCGGGTGCGTCGGGTAGTCCTGCGCCAGCGCGGGCGAGCTGGCCAGGGCAACCGCCGCCATTGCAAAGCCGAGAGCGGGAATCAGACGACTTCGGGCCAACATACTGAGCATCGCATTTACGTCCTGGAAGACATTGGTCTTCATTGGTTGAAATTGGTATGACCTGGCTTTACTCTACTCAGCGCCGCCGCCGCGGTCAACTGGGCGGACCCGGTGACAACGCCGCCTACAGAGCTGTCGCCCCGAAACGACCCGGTGCCGACCGCGGAACCGGCTTGGCCGGGCCGCAGGGGCGCGCTCCCTTGACGGGGAGCGGCGAAGCCGCTCTGAGGGAGGATCAATACCCGAGCAGGTTGGTGCGCACATGGACCAGATGCGACAAGCACAGTCTGCGCGCCGCGGCCGCGTCACGTTGACGCAAGGCCTTGACGAGTCCGCGGTGTTCCGCCTCGTAGGCCAGCCGCCGCTCGGACGAAGCACTGCGGCGTTTCAGCACGCCCCACTCGCCCTGCGCGCGAACTTCGTTCATCAAACGGAAAACGCTGCCGATGAAATGGTTGTGGGCAGCGTCGGCAATGGCTTCGTGCAATGCCGCGTCCCAGCGCTCGAACTGCTCCAGCGAACGCGCCGCTTCCGCCCGGCGGTTGCATTCGTCCATGCGCGCGAAGTCGGCTTCGGTCGCGTTGCCGATCACCATCTCGACCACGGCCGGCTCCAGCACCAGGCGGGCACTCATCAGTTCTGCCGGGCTGGTGGCATGCAGGGCGTTGCCAGGCTGCAGACCCGCCAGGGCCGTATGCGCATCAGCGCTGACATAGGTGCCGCTGCCCACGGTTTGCGTGATCAGACGCTGGCGTTTGAAATCGAGCAGCACGCGCCGCACGGTGGACCGGCTCAGGCCAAAGTCGGCACTGAGCGCACGCTCCGTCGGCAGGCGCTGGCCGGCACGCCAGGTTCGGGACCGCAGATTTTCGAGAATCGATTCCCGCAAGCCCGACGATGCGTCCATCGCGCTTCCTGTGCAGCCGTATTGGAACGCAATGGTAGCATTTGGGCGACCCAGCCGAACCATCTCTGGACCGCTGTTTTTCGAGGAGACCCGCTTGCGCATTGCCACCATCACCCACGAGGGCCAAGCCCGAGTCGGCCGCTTCGATGCCACCGGCGGCTTCGAACTGTTCGACGTCGACGGCCACAGGGGCGCACTGCCGATCATCGAGGCCCACGCCGCGGGCCATGCCGCACCGGGCATCGCCCAGACTCTCGACGCCAACGCGCTGAAACTGTTGGCCCCGATCCCACTGCCGCGCCGCAACCTGTTCTGCGTCGGCCGCAACTACCACGCGCACGCAAAGGAGCTGAGCGAAACGGTGTTCAAGGGCAATGCCAAGACGGTCGACGCCTGGCCGATCGTATTTACCAAAGTGCCCGAATGCGTGGTGGGGCCGAACGACGTGGTGCGGTTGCCAACGGCGATCTCGACCCAGATCGACTACGAAGCCGAATTGACCATCGTGATCGGCAAAGGCGGGCGCAACATCAGCCGGGCCGACGCCCTGCAGCATGTCTACGGCTACACCATCGTCAACGACGTGACCGCGCGCGATGTGCAGATGCGCCATTCGCAATGGGATCTGGGCAAGAGCTTCGACACCTTCTGCCCGATGGGGCCGTGGATCGTGACGGCCGACGAATTCGACGGCACCGACACCCGCGTGCGTTGCTGGGTCAACGGTGAGCTGCGCCAGGACGCGCGCACCACCGACCTGATCTTCGACATTCCGACCTTGATCGAAACCTGCTCGCGCGGCATTACGCTGCTGCCCGGCGACCTGATTGCAACCGGGTCACCGGCCGGTGTCGGCATGGGCATGAACCCGCCGCGCTGGCTGCAGGATGGCGACACCGTGCGGATCGAGGTCGACGGACTCGGCGTGCTGGAGAATCGATTCATCGACGAGGCGTCAGCATGAAGCATTCCATCCTTGGCACACTGACCGCAATCGCGGTACTCACCGGGCCGTTGGCTGCGCCCACCGCGTTTGCGCAAGCTGCCTGGCCCGACAAGCCGATCACGATGATCGTGCCCTTCCCGCCCGGCGGCGTGGCCGACACGGTGGCCCGTCCGGTGGCCGAAGCGCTCTCCCGCGTATTGAAGCAATCCGTGGTGGTGGAAAACAAGGTCGGTGCCGGCGGCGCGGTCGGCATCGGTGCCGCGGCGCGCGCGCCGGCCGACGGCTACACGGTATTGCTGAGCCTGTCCTCGATCTCGATTCTGCCCGAGGCCGACAAGATCCTCGGGCGCAAGCCGGCCTTCACGCTGTCGCAGTTCACGCCGATTGCCCGTTTCACCGCCGACCCGACGGTGCTGGTGGTGCGCGCCGACGCGCCTTGGAAAACCTTCGCCGAATTCGTGGCCGATGCCAAAGCCCACCCGGGCAAATACAACTACGGCAGCTCGGGCAACTACGGCACCATGCACGTACCAATGGAAATGCTGAAGGCGAAGGCGGGCATCCGTGTGGTCCACATTCCCTACACCGGCGCTGGGCCGGCGGTGGTGGCGCTGCTGGGTGGTCAGGTCGACGCGATCGC
>JALYUN010000276.1 GCA_030853725.1 Pseudomonadota bacterium
GCCCATTGGTCCATCGGGGTGTGGGTGGGGCGGGTGGCTTGCATGGGGTCTACTAACGGAAGTCGGTGCGTATCAAACGAGGGCGATGGCGTCGCTGTAGCTCGCCACGACCCGGTCGCGCGTCAGCAAGGTCAGCGGCTCGGAGAGCGCCTGTGCAACCAACAGGCGGTCGAAGGGGTCGCGGTGCAGCGGCCGTAGCGTGGTTAGCCGAAACGCATGTTCGCGCTGGATCGGCAGGCTGAGGTAGCCCGCGTCGTCGAAAGCCTGTGCAGCTTCGCCAGCCGAAACGGGCATGCCCCCTTTGCCGAGCGCATGTTTGATGGCGATCTCCCAAATGGAGGCCACGCTGACGAAGACTTCTTCGGCAGCGAAGATGCGCTCCTTCGCCGCTTCAGGGAGAAAGTCGCTATCGATGACCGCCCACATCGCTATGTGCGTGTCTAGTAGAAGCCGCAAAACTCAGGCGCCCGTGTTTTCACCTTCGAACAAGCGGCGCACTTCGTCGTTGGCCGTGTCGATGTCTTCGGGCACCACAAAGCGCCCGCGCGCCACGCCGATCCTGCGTTGCCGATCAGGGGCCGCCGGCAACAGAGGCACCAAGCGTGCAGCAGGCCTGCCGTTGCGGGCAATCACGAACTCTTTCGCGACCCCGCTCTCGAGTTCGTGGACCAGACGCGACAACGAGGTTTTCGCATCGAGCATATTGACGATGTTGGGCATCTCATTCCCTACTTAGTCAGGATTAGCCAATTCTAGTCACGGATCACTGGCCAGGGCCGGTTTCGATTCAGGCCCTGTCATCTTGCCATTCACCGGCCAACAGCTTGCGGTCGATCTTGCCGTTCGGGTTGCGCGGCAATGGGCCGGCCTTCGCGGTGATGCCGGCCGGCACCATGTAGGCCGGCATCTGCTGGCGGCAAGCTTTCATCAACGCATCCAGGTCGAGCGCGGCGCTGCCTTCGGGCGCGGTGGCTATCACCTGGATGGCGTGCCCGAGCGTGGCGTGCTCGACCCCGAAGGCCACGCATTCGCCGACCAGCTTGCTGGTGTAGAGGATCTCTTCGACCTCCATCGGGCTCACGCGGTAGCCGCTGGTCTTGATCATTTCGTCGCGGCGGCCAATGAAGTACAGATAGCCTTCGGCGTCGCGCCGCACGGTGTCGCCCGAATACACGGCGTATTCCGGCAACTGCAGGCCGGCGTCACGGTTCGGCACCAGCTTGTAGCGTTCGGCCGTTTTCTCGGCGTCGCCCCAATAGCCCAGCCCGACCAGCGCGCCGCGGTGCACCAGCTCACCGGGCTCGTCGGGCGCGCATTCGCTGCCGTCTTCGCGCAGCACCATGATCTCGGCGTTCGGAATGGCGCGGCCGATGCTGTCGGGGCGCGCGTCGACCTGCTCTGGCGGCAGGTAGGTACTGCGGAAGGCTTCGGTCAGGCCGTACATCAGGAACGGCTTCGCGGCCGGCACGCGCTGGCGCAGCGCATGCAACGTTTCGCGCGGCATGCGCCCGCCGGTGTTGGCGAAATAGCGCAGCTGTTCGTTGATCGCGGTGGGCCATTCCAGCTGCGTCAACTGGATATAGAGCGGGGGCACCGCCGTAAGGCCCGTCACGTGTTCACGTTCCAGCGCTTTCAACACATCGCGCGGCAGCAGCACGTTCAGGAGCACCACGCGCGCACCGCTGTGGAAGGCCGTTGTCAACTGCGAGAAGCCGGCGTCGAAGGACAGCGGCAACGCGGCCAGCAGCGTGTCGCCCGCGTGATTTTCGAGATAGCCGGCCACGCTCTTCGCGCCGGCCACCATGTTGCGGTGCGACAGCACCACGCCTTTCGGCCGCCCGGTGCTGCCGCTGGTGTAGAGGATGGCGACCATGTCGGTGTCGATGACGCGGTGGCCTGCACCGGCCGGCGCAGCCAGCAACTCGGCATACGACAACACCGTGATCGATGGCGGCAAGGTGGGCAACGCGGCCGACGGCTCGGTCAGCACCACGTGTGTCAGCGACGGGCATTGCGCCAGCACCGGTGCCAGCGCTGCCAGCCGCTCCGGTGATGTCAGCAGCACCCGTACGCTGCAGTCTTGCGCGATGAAGGCCACCTGTTCGGGCTTCAGCAGCGGGTTCATCGGTACGAACACGCCACCGGCAGCCGGCGCGCCGAAGCTGGCCACCACCGTCTCTGTGCGCTTTTCCAGATAGATGCCGACGCGGCCGGCGCGCGGCAGTCCGAGCCCGACCAGCCCCGCCGCGAAACACTGCACGGCGTCCCACAGCTCGCCGTAGACCAGGCTGTGCGCACCGTGGGTCAGTGCGCGGGCGCTGGGAGCGCGGCGCGCGGTCACGCCGATCAGTTCGTGAAGCAGGGTCGATTCGGGCATGGTGGGCGCGGTGCAATGCGGGCCCGAAGGCGCTGCGATGCCTGGCGCGGCAAGGTCGATAGGAAGCGCAAAAAGTATGTCACAGCACCATTGCGCGGCAGGCCCTCCAGCAGTGGCCGCGCAGCGCCGGCGTGCGCAGTTCGCCACGGAAGCCGCCACGTTTCGCACGGGGTCTGCAGCCTAGAATTTGCGGTTGACCAGCGAGAGGGAGACAGTGGATGAATGTGCACGACGAAGTGCTGCGCGTGCTCGACGAGGTGCTGAGCCTGAACGGCCGCTCGGCCACGTTCACGCGCCAGACGCCGCTGCTCAACGCGATCCCGGAACTGGACTCAATGGCCGTGGTGTCGTTGATCACCACGTTGGAAGAGCAGCTCGGCATCACCGTGGACGACGACGAGATCAGCGGCGACACCTTCGAGACCGTGGGGTCGCTGGTGGACTTCGTCAGCGGCAAGGTAGCGGCCTGAGCGCTGTGGTCGTTTGACGCGCGGCGTGCACCCCTTCTTCTTGCCGGGCGCCGCCGGCACCGGGCACAGGCTGTGCCTGCACCACGCTCCGGCTGTTGGCGCTGCGCGCGCGCTGGTGCTGTACCTGCACCCCTTTGCCGAAGAGATGAACAAGTCGCGCCGCATGGCAGCGCTGCAGTCCCGCGCGCTGGCCGCTGCCGGCTTCGCCGTGCTGCAGATCGACCTGCAGGGCTGCGGCGACAGCAGTGGTGACTTCGCCGATGCGAGCTGGCAAGGCTGGCTGGACGACGCCGCACGCGGCGTCGAATGGCTGCGCAATCAGCACGGCGCCGATCTGCCGCTGTGGCTCTGGGGCCTGCGCGCTGGCGCTCTGCTGGCCGCGCAGGCTGCCGCGCAATTGCAAGGCGCCCGCACCAACCTGCTGCTGTGGCAACCGCCAGCCAGCGGCAAGACGCTGCTGCAGCAATTCCTGCGGCTGAAGACGGTGGGCGGTCTGCAGGGTACTGCCGAAGCCGGCAGCCCGGCCCGGCCCAGCACCGACGGCCTGCGACGCGAATTGCTCGCGCAACGGGTGATCGACGTGGCCGGCTACGCCCTGGCGCCGGCTCTGGCGCTGGGCCTGGACGCGGCCACGCTCGATCTGCCTGACGCCGTTTATCGCATCGTCTGGGCCGAGGTCACCAGTCGCGAACCAGCTGCCCTGCTGCCGGCTTCGGCGGCGCGCGTGCAGGCCTGGCAGGGCGCCGGCCGTGCCGTCGAAACCCACACTCTGAGGGGCCCAGCCTTCTGGCAGACGCAAGAAATCGAAGACGCGCCAGCGTTGATCGACGCCACTGTGGCCGCGCTGACGCGCGAGGTGGTGTCGGTATGAAACCCACCGAAGCGTGCGTTGCCTTCGACTGTGTTGGCGATCGAATGCTGGGCATCGTCAGCCTGCCGGGCAACGGGGCTAGCAACCACACCGACATCGGCGTCGTCATCATCGTGGGCGGCCCGCAGTACCGTGCCGGCAGTCATCGCCAGTTCGTGATGCTGGCACGCCACCTGGCCGCCAGCGGACACCCCACGTTGCGCTTCGACTGTCGCGGCATGGGCGACAGCAGCGGCGCTCCGCGCAACTTCGAATCCTTCAGTAACGACATCGGTGCTGCTGTCGACGCGCTGCAACGCGCCGCTCCGACCGTGCAGCGCGTCGTGCTGTGGGGCCTGTGCGACGCTGCATCGGCGGCGCTGCTGTATGGGGATGAAAACGCCGACCCGCGCGTTGCCGGTCTGGCGCTGCTGAACCCCTGGGTGCGCAGCGAAGCCAGTCTGGCGCGCACCCAGGTCAAGCACTATTACCGCCAGCGGCTGATGCAGCGCGCGTTCTGGAAGAAGCTTCTCAGCGGCGGTGTCGCCGTCGGTGCGGTAACCGGGCTGGCCTCGAACCTGCGCGCGGCTGCCGGCCGAACCAGCACTGCCGGCAGCGCGGCCAGCACCGCCAGCTACCAGGACCGCATGGCGCGCGCCTGGCAGGCCTTCGATCGCCCGGTGCTGTTGATGCTCAGTGACGACGACTACACCGCGCGCGAATTCGACGAGTACACCACTGCGGACGCGCGTTGGCGGGCCGCTCTGCGCGAGCATCCGCCCAAGAGAGTGCCGATAGCCGGCGCCGACCACACCTGCTCGGCTCCGGAAGCCCAACGCGCGGCTGAAGTGGCGACTTCGACCTGGCTGCAAGAAGCTTTCGCAAGGGCTGAGGTGCCGGCGCCATGAAGCGCGAAGCCATGGCGCGTTTGCCGATGTTCGGCTGGGCCGCTTTGCGCGGACCGCAGGGCCCTGGGATGCCGTGCGTGCTGGACCTGCCTTCGCTGCACTACACAACCAGCGGCCGCGCCGCGATCCTGTTGGCGCTGGAAGCCCTGGGCATCGGTCCCGGCGACCGGGTACTGTTGCCCACCTACCATTGCCCGACGATGGTGGCGCCGGCCGACAGCCTGGGCGCGCAGCCGTTGTTCTATCCCATCAATGAGCAAGGCACGCCCGATCTGGCATGGATCGTGCGGCAACCCCTGGACAACGTGCGCGTGATGCTGGCCGCGCACTTCTTCGGCTTACCGCAGCCCATGGACACGGTACGGCGCTGGTGTGACGACCACGGCATCGCGCTGATCGAGGACTGTGCCCATGCCCTGTTCGGACGCAGCGGCGCGCGCGCGGTGGGCGCGTGGGGCGACATTGCCATCGCCAGCCTGACCAAGTTCCTGCCCGTCAACGAAGGCGGCTGCCTGGTCTTCAACACGATGCCCGGTGCACCGAGCTTGCAGGCGCCGCGCGCGACCACCCAGGTGCGCTCAGCCATCGACATCCTCGACGTCGGGGCCACCCAAGGTGCATTGCCCGGGCTCAACGGCCTTGTCACCGGGACGCTGACCGCGCTCCGGAAAATGCGGCCAGGGCCGCCACCCGCGCCCGCGATGCCCAGCGTACACGGCACGTTCGACGACCGCCCCACGGGCTCGACCGCGCCGCTGGGCGCGCTGGACATTCCCGAGCATCCCGACGGCGATTTCACGATCGACACGCTGCAGGCGCACCGCGCCCTGGCCAGCCCCTGCCGTTGGCTCGCGGCGCGCCTGCCGCGCCAGCGCATCGTTGAACGCAGGCGCCACAACTTTCAACGTTTGCTGCGCGAACTGGGCAACGACCACCGGTGGCGGCCCTTGTTCGACACCCTGCCGGACGACTGCGCGCCCTATGTCTTTCCGCTCTGGGTCGAACGCCCGGACCCCGGTTATTCCCAACTGCGGCGCCTGGGCATGCCCGTGTTCCGCTGGGACCGTCTCTGGCCCGGCACCCGGGCCGCTGTGGCCGATGCCCCCCATGACCAAGGCTTGCGTTGGTCACATCACGTCTTGCAACTGGCCTGCCATCAGGACCTGAGCGACGACGACCTGACGCGGCTGGTGGCAGCCATCCGCCAAACCTACGCGGGCCACCCCGCCACGCCGGCTTGCCGCCGCGGTGGCCCCACCGCGGCCCACCCGACTACCCCTCTATGACCTGGCAACTGCACCCCTGCACTCAACGCGCCGGCCATCCCGGCTTTGCGGCGCATGCCGCTGTCTGGGACGACCTGCAGCGCCGCACCACCGACACGCCGTTTCTCGAAGCCACTTTCATCGGCCCGGCACTCGAAGAGTTCGGCAACGGGCGCGAACTGCTGGCCTTGCACCACAACGCTCAGAGCGGCGCGGTCGACGCCGCAGCCATCGTCCAGCCACTCGGCCGCGGCAGGTGGGAGAGCTTTCAGCCTTCGCAACTGCCGTTGGGTCCTTGGCTGGCTGCGGCCGACGACGACCTGGCCGGCCGCATGCAAAGCCTGCTGTCCGCACTGCCCGGACTGGCGCTGGGTCTGGGCGTGACCCAGCTCGACCCGCGGCTGCAGCGCCGCCCGACCGAAAGCGCCACGCTGCGGCTGCTGGACTACATCGACACCCCGGGGTTAACCATCGAAGGACCGTTCGAAAGCTACTGGGAAGCGCGCGGCAAGAATCTGCGCCAGAACACCCGCAAACAGCACAAGAAGCTGCAGACCGAAGGCACCGAGCCGCGCCTGGAGTGCATCACCGACCCCGCCGACGTGGCCGCAGCGCTGGTCGACTACGGCGCACTCGAAAGTGCCGGCTGGAAAGCCGACAACGGCACCGCGATCCATCCCGACAACGCCCAGGGCCGCTTCTATGGCCGCATGCTGTCTGCGTTCTGCGCCCAGGGGCGCGGGCGCATCGTCCGCTACCGCTTCGGAGACAAAGTCGTCAGCATGGACCTGTGCATCGACAACGGGCCGCTGGTGGTGATTCTGAAGACCACTTACGACGAGAGTTACCGCAGCGTGTCACCTTCGACGCTGATGCGCCACGACGAGTTCGAGGCCTGGTGGGGCGAAGGCCGCTACCAGCGGATCGAGTTCTACGGCAAGACGATGGAGTGGCACACCCGCTGGACGGCCGAGCAGCGCCGGCTGTACCACGCCACGGTGTACCGGTGGGGCTGGCTGCAAGGGGTGCATGAGCGGCTGGCGCGGCGACTTAAGGCGGGCGCTAATGCGATCGAGCTTCCAGCTTGAAGGGTGCCCGCACGTCGCACCCAATGCTCAATTCAGGTGGCGGGTCGCCAAAGCGTGAATGTTGCGTCAAGCCGCAGCCAGACGCTTGAGCGTCTCTGCCACTGCGACGATGGCGATCCCCTGATGGCTGTTCATGGAAAGCAGATGCCGGTCCCCCGAGACAACGAGATCAGCGTGGCCAGCTACAGCGGCAGCGATGACGTGATCGTCGTCGACATCCCCAGGCACGACGCGCGGGGTGGAGAGTGGCGACACGATGACGACGAGCCCGGCATAGAAAGCGATGGCTTGTTCGACGGTGGACTGCTGCGACACCAGGCGTGAAGCCAAGTGTTCACGGCCGAGTACATCGCGAAGCTCGGTCAGCAGATCCGGCGAAGCGACAAGATCCACTTCTCCCGCCGCAGCCGCCTTCAGCAGTTGGTAGGGCACGCCACCCCAAATCAGCGCAGAGACGACTACGTTGGTGTCGAGAACCAACTTCACAATAGCTTGGGCGGCAGTTCCTGCGCGTGAGATGCCCGCCGCGCGACCCGCGCGGCCTTGACCTCAGCCACGACCTCTTCGTCGCTCATCAGCGGCACACCCGCGCAATGAAGCCGCTCTGCCGCCTGCAACAGCCGGTGCCCGGCGTCGCGCCGCATCGCGTCTTCCAGCAGCCGCTGAATGGCGCTGTCGGTCAACAACCCCGCGCTGCGGGCGCGCTGTGCCAATTCGTCGGGCAGCTTCACCACCAATTCAGTCATTGCCATTGCTCCTTGGGGCGCTTGCCACGCTGTCGTGTTGCCTGATGCGACCGGGTCAAGTAGGCAACGCTACCGCATGAAGGGTCAACCGCGACAATCACGCCCCATGCACCTCTCGCCGCGCCGCGCCCTGGCCTGGTCCTTTGCCGAGCGCTATGCCAACGTGGTGATCGGCATCGGCAGCACGCTGATTCTGGCGCGGCTGCTGACACCGGCGCAGGTGGGCATCTACTCGGTGTGCGCCGCCTTCACCGCGGTGGCGGCGATCCTGCGCGACTTCGGCGTCAGCGAGTACCTGATCCAGGAACGCGAATTGGACCGGCCGAAGCTGCGCGCCGCCTACGGCATTGCGATCGCGGTGGCCTGGACGCTGGGCATCGGCATCTTCCTGAGCCGCGGCGCCATGGCCAGCTTCTTCGAAGAGCCGGGCGTGGCGCAGGTGCTGGCGGTGCTGGCACTGCACTTCCTGCTGCTGCCACTGTCGTCGCCGGCCTTCGCCTTGCTAAATCGCGAGATGGCCTTCAAGCAGATTGCCCTGCTGCAGACCGCCTGCAATGCCGTCGGCGCCGTCGTCACGCTGACGCTGGCCTGGCAGGGCTACGGCTTCATGAGCCTGCCGTGGGGCCCGGTGGCCAACGTGGCCACCCAGACGCTGTTGCTGGCCTGGCTGCGCCCGCGTGACACGTTGATCTGGCCCGGCTTCGCCCAGGCGCGCGGGGTGCTGCAGTTCGGTACGCGCTACATGGGCGCACGGCTGATCGAGACGCTTGCCAAGCACGTGCACGAACCCGTCATCGCCAAGGCCTTCGGCTTCGCTTCGGTGGGCCTGTTCAGCCGTGCGCTGGGCATGATCGAGATGTTCCATGCCAACGTGGCCGACGCCGTAGTGCGTGTGGCCACGCCCGCTTTCGCGGCCGAGCACCGCGCTGGCCGGCCCCTGGCTGCCGCCTACGCCCGCGCCACTGCGATCTTCGTGGCCGTGCAATGGCCGTTCTTCGGCTTTGTGGCGCTGGCCGCGCCCGAGCTGATCTACATCCTGCTGGGATCGCAGTGGACGGCGGCGGCACCCATCGCCACGGTGCTGGCGCTGGCGGCGTTGCCCGCTGGGCTGGTGGAACTGGCGCCGCAGATGTTGTCGGCCACCGGCCACGTGCGGCGGCGGTTGCAGGTGTCGTTGTGGGTCAGCCCGCTGCATGTGGCGGGCGTGCTGGTGGCGTCGACCATCGGGCTGCGCGCAGTGGCGGCAGTGACACTGCTCAGCGGGCTAGTGTCGATGGCGCTGTACGCGCGGCACTTGCGGGCGGTGCTGGGGATCGGCGCGGCGGCGTGGTGGCGGGCCTGCGGCGGCAGTGCGGTGGTGACGGCAGCCACGCTGGCCGGATCGGCAGCAGCCATCTTCGCCGCCCGAAGTGTGCAATGGCCGGCAGCAGTGGTACTTTTGTGCGGCGGGGCAGTTGGCTTTGCGCTCTGGTTGACCGTAGCATGGCGAATTGGTCACCCGGCTTGGCTAGAGGTTTCGCAGCTCTTCCAAAACAGGCTACGCACCCGCCGCCCGGCAAGTTGAGCCCGGGTGCGCAACACCCACACAAGATGCGCCATGCTGAAATCAGGATTACCGCTGCCCGCCTGGCTGCGACACCCGGCCGCACTTCGATGAAACCTGGCTCCATGAAAGCTATTCGGTACTGGCGCCATGGCGCGCGGGCGAAGGTTGTGGCTGCACTCATCGGCCTCGGGACCCTGGCCTGCGGTCCTGCGTCGGCACAGGCCCGCAACGAGCCCAACGGTTTCACCTGGGGTGAACTCGCGCTGCTACCACCCTTTTGCAAAGACACGCAGGGCACCGTGTATGGC
>JALYUN010000292.1 GCA_030853725.1 Pseudomonadota bacterium
CCACAGGCCACAGTTGCAGCACCCGGGGCGGCCGGTTTGCTCCGCTATAGTGAATCGATGTTCGAAGTCCTGGTCTACCTCTACGAGAACTACTGGCGTCCCGATGCCTGTCCGGAGCCGCGGCAGCTGTCGCGCAAGTTGTCTGCCGTGGGCTTCGAATCGGACGAGATTCAGGATGCGTTGCGTTGGCTGGACGGTTTGGCCACCACCGCGCAGGCTTGCAACGGCAGCCCGCCGGTGCAGGGCAGCATGCGCATCTACACCGACGAAGAACGCGACGTGCTGGACGAGGCCTCGGTCGGCTTCATCGTGTTCCTGGAATCGGCCGGCGTGCTGCCCGCCCCGATGCGTGAGATGGTGATCGACCGCGCGATGGCCGTCGGTGCCGGCTCGATGGACCTCGAAGACCTGAAGATCATCGTGCTGATGGTGTTTTGGAGCCTGGGCGAAGAACCCGACGCGCTGATCCTCGACGAACTGTTCGTGGACCCTGAGGATCGCCTGATCCATTGACCGAGAAGGCCAGCCGCTGGCCTCAATTCAAGAGTCTGGATGCGTCGACGTCGAGTTTTGCCAACGCCGTGCGCGTGGCGCGCACGGTCAGCGCTTCGTCCTGGGCCGGCAGCAACAGACCCGCCTGCAAATATGACGCCAGGCGGTGTTGCTGAAACAGCACGCAACGACCCTGGGGGGTGACGAACAGCGACAGCTGCTTTCTCATGCCGTGCCAGGCCAGCTGCACCGCTTCGCTGTGGCCGCTGCGGTCCAGCATGTACCAGCTGCCCACCTGCAACTCGCGCGCCCAGGCCAGCATGGCCGGGGTCGGCATCGAGCCGCCGTCCAGCACCACCTCGAGCCCGGAGGCCTGGTGACCCGACAGGTCCAGAACCATCGACTCGTCGATGTCCACATGCTCCATCTCGGGCAGCAACTCTTCCAGTGTTTCCAGCCGCTCCATCAACTCGCGCAAACGCTCGTCGGGGATGACCGCGGCCTTGGCGGTGAAAGCCGCGGCGAGCGAGTTGTTCAGTTGCTGGATGTGTTCGTCCTGCTTGGACGGCTCCATCCCGGCGGAGAACATGCCTTCGCGCAGTGACTTCAAGAGCACCGGCAGGCGGCGGATGACCTCGGCCCGCTCTTCACGGGTGACCTTGGCACTGGCGCTCCAGATCAGGTCGGCCGCAGCGCGCTTCATCACCCGTGTCTGCTGGCCCTGCCCACCATGGCGCACCGCCGTCGTGGCCAGCACATCGGCCCAGACATGGAACAGGAACTGGCGCACGCCTTCCTGCACCGGCACCTCGTTGAGCATGCGGCGCAGCTCTATCGTGTACTGGATCGCCAGGGTCTCGCGCTGTTCGACCTGCTGCGCCAGAGACACGCCGCGCCGGGTCGCTTCGTTCTCGGTCTTGAAGTAGTTCTCGATGAATTTTTCGTATTCGACGAGCACGGTCTGAAACACCCGCCGGCCGGTGTCCGGGTAGGCTTCGACAACCTGCACCACACGTTTGATCTCTTTTTCCAGCGCTTCGCCGACCTCGCCACCGCTGTCGAAGCCCATCACGCAGGCACCCATGCGGTCGATCAGGCGCCGCGCGGGATGGTCGACGGTGGCGAAAAAGTCCGGTTCGGTGACGGCCACCCGCAACACCGGCATCTGCAATCGCGCGAACCAGACTCGCACGCTGGCGGGTATGCGGTCTTCAGTCAGGATGCTCTGGAACAACAGCGCGACGATCTCGATCGTGGCGCGCTCCTCCGGCGTGGCGGCTGCATTCTTCAGCACCAGCTTGCGCTGGTGCATCTCTTCGAGCAGCACGGGCGCAGTGACCACGGGCTCACCGCGCTGGGTGGTGGGTGCGACGCGCTGGCGAATGCCCTGCTGCGCGGTTTCGATGGCGCGCGCCAACCCCGGCGACAGGGCGTGCAACGGCCGATCGCGTCCCCGCAAGCCCTGGCGCGGGTCGTCGCCTTCGCGCATCGACGCCGCAAACGACGGCACATGCCGGCCCACCAGCCGATTCAGCCTGCCGAGCACCGCTTCGGCATGGTCGCGGCTGCGGGCCAACGGACTGGTGCGGGTCATCATCCGCGTTTCCTCGCCGACGCTGCTGGCCGCATCGGCGTTGCCTGTGCCGACACTGCTGCCCGAATTGCTGACCGAGCCGCCGCTACCGCTGCGCCCGCGCCGCTCGACGAATTGCCTGGGCGCATCGCCTTGACGCGACCCGTGCCAACCGGCCGCACCCTGTTGCGAATCGACTCCGTCGGCAGCACTTGCGGCCGCTCCGGCTTGCTGTCCGGCGCCTGCCGAGCCGCCGCCGTAACGCCCTCCCGACGACCCACCCGTTCCACCGCCGGTACCGCCGCCTCCGTACGTCCCCGGATACCCGCTGTGC
>JALYUN010000310.1 GCA_030853725.1 Pseudomonadota bacterium
GCTATATCTTCGGCAAGAACAAGGGCGCCAGGAAGCTCGAAATGACCGCGCCGGTGACCCAGTCGGTGGCCCCAGTGAAACTGGAGATGACGGCACCGGTGACGCAAGCAGTGGCGGCGGGAGGCTATCTTGTGCAGTTCGTCCTGCCCAAAGACGTGACGCTGGATTCCGCGCCCGAGCCGATCGACCCGAAGGTGCAATTGCGCGAGGTGCCGGGCAGCCGCGTCGCCGTGATTCGATATTCGGGCTTCTGGTCGCAGGCCAACTACGACGAGCACCTGAACAAGCTGGAACGGGCGCTGCAGTCCGCGCACATTGACTGGACAGGCGAGCCGACACTGTCGCGATACAACCCGCCATTTACGCCATGGTTCATGCGGCGCAACGAAATTTGGCTGGCGCTTCCAGAGCGCCTGCCTCCAGACGGGGCGGGGAAGTCACCATGAAGCCTGTTGGTCGTAGAGCGTGCCAATCGACTGCCGCGTCTACTGCCGCTGCTCTGGCCTGCACGCTGCCCACCAACGGTATGAATTCGTTCGACGGCGGCAGCCTCGACCGATTGCGCTACGACGGCACGGCGGCGCAGGGCCCTGCTTTGCTGAAGGCCATGCTGGCCGATTTCCCCGAGGCACGGATCGTCGCAACCGACGGCTTTTCGCTGGCAGCCGTTTCCGCGACGCCGCTGGGGTACAGGGATCTGGTCGACTTTAAGGTCGAGCCCCTGCCTTCTCGGCTTGGCGCTATTGGTGCCAGACCCGACACATCGGAGCCCGGCCATGAACGGATTTCAGGCCACATTTTTTAGAGCAAGGGCGGCCTCAAGGCCTTTTTAGGCCATCGACCCTTGGTGGATGGGCATGGGCATGGGCACTGGCACGGGCACGAGAATGAGAAGGATCAACCTGTCTACGCCAAGGCTGCATGCGAGTACGGCGTGCTCGGTGAAGACAACGACCGCTCCGGTGATGGACAGCACCGTCAAGCCGGCGTTGTTGCAGGAGCACTGAATGATCCAATGGACTTCGGCCGCACCGTCGGTGCTGGCTTCATTTATGGCTTCGATGGTGGAATTCGTCGAGGCCTTGACCATCGTGCTCGCGGTCGGCGTGGTGCGCGGCTGGCGCTCGGCGCTGCTCGGCACGGCCGCTGCGCTGCTCGTGCTCGTTGCACTGGTCGCAGCGCTCGGACCGTCGCTGACGCGAATCCCGCTACCGGTCGTGCAACTCGTGGTGGGCACCTTGCTGCTGCTGTTTGGACTGCGTTGGCTGCGCAAGGCGATCCTTCGCGCGGCCGGCGTGCTGGCGCTTCACGACGAGGCCATGGCGTTCCAGGCCGAGACCGCGGCGTTGCGGCGTCAGGGTGTTGCCGGAAGCCGAGCCGTCGACATGCTGGCCTTCATGACCTCGTTCAAGATCGTGATGCTCGAAGGCATCGAGGTGATATTCATCGTGATTGCCATCGGTGCCAGCGGCCAGATGATGTTGCCGGCTTCAGTCGGCGCGGTGATGGCGCTGCTGGTCGTGGTGGTCCTCGGTCTCTGGCTGCACAGGCCGCTTGCGCGCGTGCCCGAAAACACGCTGAAGTTCGGCGTCGGCGTCATGCTTTCGGCCTTCGGCACCTTCTGGGTCGGCGAAGGAGTCGGGGTGGTATGGCCGGGCGCCGATTGGTCGCTGTTGGCGCTGATTGCCGTCTACCTCGCCGTGGCGCTGACCCTGGTGCCGGCTTGTGCGCGCGTTCGCGGCGGGAAGACCGCTGCGGCGAAGCCAGCCTTGCCCGAAGGCGAAAAGTCCAAACAGGGCGTCCTCAGCGCGATCGCCGGCGAGCTTGTCGGGCTGTTCATCGACGACGGCTGGCTGGCAGTCGGCATCGTGGTCTGGGTCCTGCTGTTTTGGGTTGCCGGTACTCGGCAGCTGCTGATGCCGGAGGGCGCTGCGTTGCTGTTCACCGTCGGGTTGTTCGTCGCGCTGGCGGCCAGCACGATGCGTCGAGCGAGGTACTGACCAATGCGCCTCGTGCGTTGAACCCGAACCGCACGGCTGACCGCAACGGTCACGGGGCGGGTCTGCCGAGTTGCTGACGACGGTTCACATCGAAGACAAGGTGAGTCTGCGGGGATCGAAGCCGCGCGGTGCCGCAGTCATCGCAGCGGCGTTGTCGCACGGGTCCTGTGGATCGGACATCGCCGACGGGCGGCGTGGTTCAAAGCCGAAGCCTCACCAGGCAGACCGGGTGAACCGTTGCGCCATGCGACGCACCCTGTGCGCGCCATGGCTCAAACGTAGAACACTTCCAGTCGCCCCTTGAGCTTGATCGTCAGCGCTTGGCCGCGGCGGTCTTTGGCCTTGCCCGCAGGCACGCGGATCCATCCCTCGCTGAGACAGTATTCCTCCACATCGTGGCGTTGCTGGTCGTTGAAGCGGATGCCGATGTCATGTTCGAACACGGCGGCCACATGGTGCGGGCTGCTCGGGTCGGTGCACAGGCGGTCGGGCAGCGCCGGGCGCTGCGGCGTGGCGGGGGCAGAAGATTTGGTGGCTGGGACGGAAGCGTCGATCATGGTGCGGGCGGTTCAGGTCGGATCGGCCGCATTGTCGGCGCAGCGGGGTGTCGTGCAACCGGGGCAGTGACATGAATCGCTCGCGTACGCCACACGCATGTTGGACCAAAGGGGCGACAGTCGGCGGCAGGCACCGCGCACGGCGCACCGCGCAACAGTTCGTTCCTTGCGCAGGCGACAGCATCGTGGCAGTAGCGCACCGAGTCACTCCTGGCTGCAGGGCACGCCACGATGCCGCAACAATCACGCTGCTTTCCTTCATGCTCCAGCCCATGTCACCCTTGATAGAACCCTTCACGCAGCCGCTGCAAATCAACGCCGACCTCACCCAGCGCGCAGTGATGCGCCCAGCCGACGCTTGCTGGCAGCCTTCGCCATTGGCAGGCGTCGAGCGCTGGATGCTCGACCGGATCGGCGGTGAGGTGGCGCTCGCCACCAGCCTGGTGCGCTACGCGCCAGGCTCGCACTTCGAGCGGCATGTGCACGGCGGCGGTGAAGAAATTCTGGTGCTCGAGGGCGTGTTCAGTGACGACAGCGGCGACCACCCGCGCGGCACCTACTTGCGCAACCCGCCGGGCAGCGCGCACGCGCCGTGGTCGCGTGAGGGCTGCCTGTTGTTCGTCAAGCTGCGCCAGTTTTCAGCCGACGATCTGCAGCCGGTGCGCATCGACACCCAGGCCGAACCGTGGCGGCAAGGCCTGGTACCGGGCCTTTCGGTGATGCCCCTGCATGAGCACCACGGCATTTCGACCGCGCTCGTGCGTTGGGCGCCCAACACGAATTTTCATCCCCACCTGCATGCCGCCGGCGAAGAGATCCTGGTGCTCGACGGGGTGTTTCGCGACGAGTTCGGAACCTATCCCGCAGGCAGTTGGTTGCGAAGCCCGAGTCGTAGTCAGCATGCGCCGTTCACGGGTTCCGAAGGTGCGCGCATCTATGTCAAGGTCGGGCACCTTGGCGCGGGAACGGTCGGCCACTGAGCACTGCGCCAGCGCGTGTTGTCGACCGGAAGAGACAGCAGAAACCGCCGGTCTCGAACTTCACTTCGAATCCGCCATCACACTCCGCCATCACAGCCCGCTGACAGCCGCCGGCCTCGTTGCCCACCAGACGCTGCCCAGGCACAGCATGCCGCCAAGATACGACAGCGTTTGCGGACGCCAGCCCTCCAGCGCGGCCGACACGGCCAGTGCAATGACCGGGATCACCACCGATGTCAGCGCCGCGCGTCCCGGGCCTTCCATCTGGCTCAAGCGGAAGTACGCCAGGAATGCCAACACCGTGCCGAAGCCTGCCAGGTAGACCAAGCTGGCCCACCATGCCCCGCTATGACCAGGCGCCAGACTCACGCCGCTGACACCGGCCACCAGCACCAGGCTCAAGGCTCCGTAGCCCATGCACCATGCCAAGACGGGAACCAGTTTCAGTCCCCGCGCGGTGAGCTTGAGCGTCAAGACGTTGCCCGTACACGCACAGGCCACGGCCAGCAGGCCCCAACCCAGGCCCACACTGGCCAGTGGGCGTGCGCTGGCGGCCAACACTTCCGGCCAGAAAATGGCGACGACACCCGCGACACCCAGCAATGCGCACAGGCTGAAGCGCAACGTCAAAGGTCGACCGAACAACAGGGAGCCCGCCAAGGCGTTGAAGAACACCATCAAGGAAAAGAGCACGGCCACCAAGCCCGATGGAATGGTCTGCTCGGCCACATACACGCTGCAGTAGTTCAACCCGTACTGCAGAGCCCCGGTCAGCACCATCCAGCCGTGCACGCGCCAGGGCACGCGCAGGCTTTGCCGGCGGTTCACGGCCACCGCCGCGAGCAAACTCGCGGCCAGGGCGAAGCGCCATGCCACCGCGGTCAGGGCCGGTGTTTCAGCCAGCTGGTACAGGATGACGTGCCAGGTCGATGCCCAGATCAGGGTCGGCGTCCAGAACAGCCAGCGGGGGTTTTGCATCTGATGTGGGTCGATGTAGCGCAGGGGTGTCATGCCCGCGCCGACGATGGGCGCAGTCCGAGGCGCCCGGATGATCTCGGCCGGACCCACCCTCGACGGTTCATCTTCGATCGTGCGGGCGTGTGCCAGACGCAGCTGCTGCCGAGCCGAAGCGTTGTCGATGGCCGGTTGGTGGGCCGCGCGGTCACGCCGAGCCAACCAGCCGCAGCCCGGGCGGCAAGGACTCGCCGAACACCCGTCGCGTATCGGCCTCGTCCAGCACCATGACCTCGCGCACCATCGCGGCCCAACTCGGCGCGGCACGGGCGGCTTCCAACTGGTCGGCCACCTGCTGGCGAACCGCTTCGGGCAAATCGCGCGCGCGGTCGCCGGTCGCGCGCGCGATCTGTGCCGCCGCAAATGCGGCGGGCTCGACCTTGGACCAATCCTGCGTCTGCAGGCTGTGCAGCCAGCTGACGGCTTGATCGGGCGGCACGACCTGGTGCAGGCTGCCGTAGAGCGGTTGGCGCGCGCCGAGTCGACCCAACGCCCACCAGCTCTGCGGATTTTCTTTCGGGTTCTGCAGCCGCTGCAGCAGCCACCCGCCGAACTGCAGCTTGCGTGGCACATCGAGCCGTTCGAACGATGCCGCCATGCGCAGCAAGTCGTCCAGCCCGTCCATGGCCGGGCCTTCGGGTTTCTCGATGTCGGTGCCTTGCAGTGGTTGCAGGTAGTAAGCGATGGCGTCGTACACCATCGCTTGCTGTGGCGCCGACAGGCCACCAGCCACGCGGCGCCACAGCGTCCACCATTCCGACCATTGCTGGCTGTCGTTGCTGTGGGCAATGCCCGGGCCGAACAGCTCCCACAACTGCGACACGCGCCATTCGTCCAGCGGGTCGCCGAAGCCGGGCCGCAAGCTGTAGCCGACCAGGTTGAACCACAGCCGTTCGTGCTGCGCCGACCGCCGCCGCCGCTTTGCGTTGTCCAGCAGCGCACTGAAGAGTGCCCGCAGCAAAGGCGTGTCCCAGCCAGCGCGGAGGCCGAGCAGCCGCTCCAGTTTGGCGCGCAACTGTTTGACTTCCTTGGTGTCGACGTCCTGGTTGCGTCCGCCGTAGACACGGCCGATGGCGCTGCGGGCTTCGGCCAACCGCGGATGAGCTTGAAGGGTGGCCGCGGCGGCGCTGTCGTCGGCCCGGCCGCGCAACTGGAATTCGAGCTTCCAGCGCTGGTGCGGCGGGTCGAGTGCGACACACGACACTTCCAGCGTGCCGACCTCGGTGACCATGGTGCTGAGTTCGACCAGCACCTCTTGGCTGGTGGACGCGCCGGCTTGCTTCGGCTGCAGCACCGTGGCGATCGGCGGCAAGCGCAGGAAGTCGCCCGGTGGCAGATCGAACACAGCGCCGGGCCTCGAGTCGGTATCGGCCACGCTGCTGGCCAGGTGAAAGCGCACCGGCTGGCCGAGACGCAAGCTGAAACGCCGCGCGTGCAATTGCACCGGCACGCCTGCTTCGGCGCCGTGCGGAAGCAGGCAGATGCCGCGCGGAACGTCGACGGTCTGCACTGCCTTGTCGCTCTCCGCCTGGTAGTTCTCCAAAAGCAAGAAATAGCTGCGCGCCGAGCCGCCGCCGATGCGCGGTGCGGCCCCCGCGCGGGCCATCGCATAAGCGACAGCACCACGGGCCACCGCCGCGTCGAGCTGCGGCGTTTCCAGCAGGCGGATCGGCGCCGCGCCTGCGGTGCTCCAACTGCGCAACGTATCCAGCAGGCGCTGGCGCAGTGGCTGGGCGTGGAAGACACCGCCGTTGAGCAGCACCGTGTCGGGTAGTTTGGTGTCTGCGGCGCCCGGCTGCCGAGCCAGGAACGCGGCAATGTGGCGGGTGATGGCGGCGTCGCTCGCGTACGGCAGGCCGAACTCGACCAGCGCACTGCGTGAGCGTTGCGGCCGGGCATCGGCAGGCACCTGCGGAAAGAAGCCGTCGACCAGCAGGCGGTCGACATCGGCACGCTCCAGCGTGGCCGAGCGGGCGCCGCCGATCAAGCGGCTGCCGCTACCCAACAAGGTAACGGTGGTGCTGTCGGGACCGCCAGGGCTCAGCAGCAGTTCCTTTGCAGCGCGGCAGCGCTGGGTCAATTGCGTCAGCTGCGCCGCCGACAACCGCGCAGCATTGCCACTGAGCTGTGGTTCGATCCAGCGCGCCAACGCCAAGTCCATGTTGTCGCCACCGAGCACCAGGTGCTCACCGACACCGGTGCGGGTCAGTCGCGGCTGGCCGTCGACCAGGTCGACCTCGATCAGGCTCAGGTCGGTGGTGCCACCGCCGACATCGCAGACCAGCAGGCGGCGGGTCGTCGCCAGGTCCTGCGCCAAGGTCTCGCGATGGCTGTAGACCCAGTCGTAGAACGCAGCCTGCGGCTCTTCGATCAGCATTGGCGCAGGCAGACCGGCCCGCTGCGCGGCTTGCAGCGTCAATTGACGGGCGCCGTCGTCGAACGACGCCGGAACGGTCAGTACCACATCCTGGTTAGCCAGCGGCGCTTCCGGGTGGGCATGGTCCCAGGCCAGCCGCAGATGGCGGAGAAAACTCGCGCTGGCGTCCAGCGGCGAAACCTTTTCGACTTCGTCAGGCGCACCCCAAGGCAGGATGTCGGCGCTGCGGTCGACTGCCGGGTGCGACAGCCAGCTCTTGGCGCTGCTCACCAGGCGGCCCGGTGTCTGTTCACCCAAGGTCCGCGCAAAGTGGCCGAGTACCGCTGGTTCAGCGCTGGCCCACGGCAGCAGCAGATCGTCTGCCGCCAACGCGCCCGGCGCCGGGTGAAAACGCAGGGATGGCAGCAGCGCCAGCGCGGCCACTTCACCAGCCGCGACGGTCTGCGGGATCGGGAATACGGCAATGTCGGTGCCGCCGTGCCGCGCATAAGCCACCACCGTGTGGGTGGTGCCGAGGTCGATACCGACCCTGTAGAACGCTGTGCCAGTCGATCCCGTACGCGCGGGCGGGGCTGCGGTCTTGCGCTTTGCCATCGTGACCTGCTGGCGCGCGGTCAGGCAGCCGCGTCGGCGCGCACTTCGAATTCGACTTTCCAGCCGGCACCGCCTTCGGGCGGCTCGGCCAGCAAGGCCAGCGTGCCGGTTTCGGTGACGGTGGCGCGCAGCCGCACCGGCACCACCGCGCCCACGGCGCGGCCTTCTGCGGGCAAGGTGGCTTCGATTTCGGCCAGCTCCTGCAATTCGTCGGGCGCCCAGTGTTCGAGCAGCAAGCCCGCCGTGTCGTCTCGCCGCACCGACGAGCCGAAGAAGCGGAACCGCACCGATTCGCCCACCACCAGGCCGACCTGCTGCGCGGGCAGGCTCGCCTCGCTGCCTTCTTCCATGCCGAAGGGCGCGACGCACAGCGCCTGCACCGGTGGCTCCAAACCGGGCACCGCCGGCAGCGCCGATTCGATGCCGACGTAATACGACTGGGCGGTGCCGCCCCGGATGCGAATGCCCTGGCCCTGACGCACGAGTCCGTAATAGGCGGCACCACGCGCCACCGCGAAATCGAGGTCGGCGTTCGACAGCAAGCGGGCCGGCGCAGCGCCTTCAGCGGCGAGCCAGCCGTTGAGGGTGTCCAGCGTGCGCTGGGCCAGCAGCGGCGACTTGAAAACACCGCCGTTGAAGAGAACGGCGGTCGGGTGCAGCAGCGTCGCGGCGTCGTTCGCGCTGAAGCCGTCCAGCGCGGCAGTTGCGCCCAGTTGCCTCCCGAGCAAGGCTGCCAGATGGCGGGTGATGGCTGCGTCCTGGGCATAGGGCAGCCCGATCTGCGTCAGGCCGCCGCGCGGGCGTTTGACGGGGCGGGCGTCACGCGCCACCTGCGGGAAAAAGCCTTCCAGAATCGTCGAGGTCAAGAGTTCGCGGCGCAGTTCGGTCTTGATCGAGCCGCCGATCAGTTTCGAGCCGCGGCTCGGGATCAGCAGCGGCACCTGCTCCAGATCGGGTTCACCCAGCAGCTGCTCTTTGGCAGCGCGACAGCCGTAGGTCAGTGCCCGCATCTGCCAGGCGTCCAGCGTCTTGCCGTCGGCTGCGAGTTGGCGGGCAACGCCATGCGCCAGCGCCAGGTCCATGTTGTCGCCGCCGAGCAAGATGTGTTCGCCCACCGCGATCCGCTGCAGTTGCAAGTTGCCGGCGTCGTCGACGACCGCAATCAATGAGAAGTCGCTGGTTCCGCCACCGACATCGATCACCAGGATCAGGTCGCCCACCTTGACCTGGTTACGCCACTCGCCCTGGCTTTGCGCGATCCAGCTGTACAGCGCGGCCTGCGGTTCTTCGAGCAGCGTCACGCCGCTGTAGCCGGCCGCCTGCGCCGCTTCTGCGGTCAGCTCGCGGGCCGCCGGGTCGAAGGAAGCGGGGATCGTCAGTGTCAGCGACTGCGCATCGAAGGGTGCGGCTGGATGTTGCTGGTTCCAGGCGTTGCGCAGATGGGCCAGGTACCGGGTACTGGCCGCCAGCGGCGACACGCGCTCGACCTCTGCAGGCGCGTCGCTCGGCAGGATCGCGGCCCGGCGGTCGACGCCGGCGTGGCCGAGCCAGCTTTTCGCGCTGGACACCATGCGGATCGGCGTCTGCGCACCTTGGCGGCGGGCCCAATCACCCACCACCACGGCGGGCGCCGCGTCCCACGGCAGCGCCAGCTCACCGGCTGCGAATTCGCTGGCGTGTGGCAGGTACAGAAAGGACGGCAGCAACAGTTGGTCCTGCACCATGCCCGGGCCGCTTTGCTGGGCAATCGGCAGGATCTGTGGCGCTGGCTCGGCAGCCTTGTCAGCCTGCAGGTCGACCCACGCCAAGGCGCAATGGGTGGTGCCCAGGTCGATGCCGATGGCATACCGGGCTGCTGCCGCACTCACAGCTCGACCTCGGCCGGCGCGATGATGCGGCTGTCGTGGCCTTCGGTGAGCCCCGGCAGGCGCACGTCGGTCACACGCCAGCCGCGGTGGCTGAGCTGGCCGCGAAACGGCGGCTGGCCGACGACATTGCCGGTCAGTCGAACGGCTGCCGCATCGAAGCCCTCATCCAGGCTGATGCGGCTGCCTTCGTCTTCGCTGCGCACCGCTTCCAGGGTGAAGGTCTGCTCGAGCACCTTGCGGCAACCGGCATGCACCAGGCGTGCCGCGCCGGCCACATCGGCATCTGCGTAAGCCGCCACGTCTTCCTGCAGAAAGTCGAGCAGCCGCGCTTCGCGCTGCAGCAGGCCGAGCAGTTGCAAGGCGGCGTCGACCTGGGCCGTGGCGCGGATCGG
>JALYUN010000315.1 GCA_030853725.1 Pseudomonadota bacterium
CCTCCAGATGCCGATGATGGACGGCATCGAAGCCACCGGCCGCATCTTGCGGGTGGCGCCTTCGCTGCCGGTGATCGGCTTCACAGCCCACGCGATGGCAGAAGAACGCGAACGCTGCCGCACGGCAGGCATGGTCGACTGCGTCGTCAAACCGGTCGACATGGAACTGCTGGTGGACGCACTGCTGCGCCACACCGGCGGGCGGCCCCTCAACGCTGCGCGCGCACCCCGCCGCTGGCCTCAAGAAGCTGCTTGCGACGCATCTCGCCCTGGCGCTTGAACATCCAGCCCGGGTATTCGGCCGGCAGTGCGCTCGCTTCGTCGAGCGTCTTCAACTCCGATTCGCTCAATGCGAGGCCAATTGAGGCCAGGTTCTCGCTCAGCTGGTCGGGCCGCTTGGCGCCGACGATCACGCTGGTCACGGCCGGCTGGTGCAGCAACCACGCGAGCGCGACCTGGGCCACCGAAACCTGGTGCGCTGCGGCAATCGGGCGCATCGCGTCGATACAGTCGAAAGCGCGGTCGCGGTCGACCGGGGGGAAGTCGAAGCTGGCTCTGCGGCTGCCCTTTTGGGCTTCGGTGTTGCGGTCGAATTTGCCGCTGAGCAGGCCGCCGGCAAGGGGGCTCCAAACCATCAGCGAAACGCCCTCGCTGGCCATCATCGGCACCAGTTCGCGTTCCAGGTCGCGCCCGGCGATGGTGTAGTAGGCCTGCAGCGACTCGAAGCGTGCCACGCCCAGTCGCTCTGAAATGCCCAGTGCCTTCGTAATCTGCCATGCAGCCCAGTTGCTGACGCCGACGTAGCGCACATGGCCGTGCTGCACGAGGTTGTCAAGCGCGCGCACGGTTTCTTCAATCGGCGTGGCCGGGTCGAAGCCGTGAATCTGGTAGAGGTCGATGTGGTCGAGCTGCAGCCGCTTCAGGCTGGCCTTGACGGCCTGCAGGATGTGGCCGCGCGAGTTACCGCGCTCGTTGGGGCCGGAGCCGGTTTCGCCGAAAGCCTTGGTGGCCACCACCACGCTGTCACGCGGCACTTTCAGGTTCTTCAGGGCCTGCCCGGTGATCTGCTCGGAGAGCCCGCCGGAATAGACATCGGCGGTGTCGACGAAGTTGATGCCGGCATCGATGGCTTGACCGACCAGGCGTTCGGAGTCGTGCTGGTCCAGGCTGCCGATGTGCTGCCAGATGCCTTCGCCCCCGCCGAAGGTCATGGTGCCCAGGCAGAGTTCAGAGACGAACAGGCCGGTGCGGCCGAGCGGGTTGTAGCGCATGGGTTTCCTTGTTGTGAATGGGTTCAGGGCTCAGCCCCAGTCGGTGGTTGCGACGCGCAACAGCCGCCGGTACAGCGCCAAATAATCGCCGGCCGGGCCGGCCCAAGACAGTTGCTGCTGCATGCCACTGCGCACGATGCGCTGCCATGCGGCCGGGTCACGCCGCAGCAGCATTGCGCGGTGCATGCAGCCTTCGAAAGCTTCAGGGGTGGGCGGGTCGAAACAGAAACCGGTCGCACTGCCTTCGGCGATGGCGCCGGGTGTGGCGTCGATCACCGTGTCGGCCAGCCCGCCGACGTTGCGCACCACCGGCACCGTGCCGTAGCGCAAGCCGTACATCTGCGTCAGCCCGCAAGGCTCGAAGCGCGACGGCACTGCGATCACGTCGGACCCTGCAATCAGTGCGTGGGCCCGCGGCTCGTCGTAGCCGATGTGCACGTGCACCCGTCCGGGATGGGCTTGTTGCGCCATCCGGAAGGCCGCTTCCAGCACGGGTTCGCCGGTTCCCTGCAGCACCAGTTGCATGCCGGCCTGGACCAGACCCGGCAGTGCCGACAGCACCAGGTCCAGCCCCTTCTGCCCGCTGAGCCGGCTGACGATGGCCACCAGCAAGGCGTTGTCGTCGGCATCGATATTCAGGCGCGCCTGCAACGCCTGCCGGCAGGCCCGCTTGCCATTCAAGCGTTCGGCGTCGTAGCACTCTGCAAGGGCCGGGTCGGTCGCCGGGTTCCAGACCGCTTCGTCGATGCCGTTCAGGATGCCGCTCACGGCGCCTTCGCGGCGGCGGATGGCGCCTTCCAGGCCGCAACCGAATTCCGGCGTGGCGATCTCGCGGGCGTAGGTCGGGCTGACGGTGGTGACATGGTCGGCAAACATCAAGCCGGCCTTGATGAAGCTCAACTGACCGTGGAATTCCAGACCCGCAGGCGACATCAAGCGCGACGCCAGTCCGAGCGACGGCCAGTCGTGCATCGGGAACAGTCCCTGGAACGCCAGGTTGTGAACCGTGAAGACCGTGCGGGCTGCGGTGGCCGGGTGTTCAGCCACATAGGCGCAGCTCATCGCGGCATGCCAGTCGTGGGCGTGGACGATGTCGGGTGCCCATTGCGGGTCGGCGTCTTCGGCCGCCAGGTGCGCGGCCACCCAGCCCAGCAGGGCGAAGCGCTGCAGGTTGTCGGTCCATTCGTCGCCCCGCTCGTCCTGGTAGGGGCCGCCGCCGCGCCGGTACAGATACGGCGCATCGATCACATAGACCGGCAAGCGGCTGCCCGGCAGTTTCGCCAGCAGCAAGCGCACCCGCAACGCCCCGAAGCAGGACCCGATGTCGATCACGCTGCGGGCGTCCTGCACCGCTTCCATCACGGCCGGCAGTCCCGGCAGCAACAGCCGCACGTCGCCGCCCTGCTCGGCCTGCGCAGCCGGCAGTGCCGCCACCACATCGGCCAGACCGCCGGTCTTGACCAGCGGGAACACCTCGGCGGCAACATGCAGGATCTTCATGCGGGTCTTCGCGTCTGCACTGCTACAGCTTCGCCAGCATCGAGCGCGTCACCAGCGTAATGCCGGACTCGGTGCGGTGAAAGCGGGCCGCGTCCAGCGCCGAGTCGACACCGATTTCCATGTGCTCGGGAATCACGCAGTCGCGGTCGATCACGGCGCGCACGATCCGCGCATGGCGGCGGACCTGCACCCCCGGCAACACCACGCTCCATTCGACGCAGGCCCAGGAATGCACCCGCACCGTGTTGAACAGCACCGAACGGAAAACGGCTCCTGAAATGATGCTGCCCCCGGAGACCAGCGACTCGACGGCAGCGCCGCGGCGGCTCGGTTCGTTGTGCACGAACTTGGCCGGGGGCAATTGCGCCTGGTAGGTCCAGATCGGCCACCGCGCGTCGTACAGGTTCAACTGGGGCTCGGTGGCGGTCAGGTCGATGTTGGCGTCCCAATAGGCGTCGACACTGCCCACGTCGCGCCAGTAGGGGCGGTGGCCAGGCTCGGTGCCGACGCAGCTCATCTCGAAAGGATGCGCTGCCACCAGACCGCGCCGCACCAGCCTCGGCAGAATGTCGCGCCCGAAATCGTGGCTCGATTCGCCGTCGGCCAAGTCGCGGTCGAGCTCGGCGTAGAGGAACGCGGCATTGAAAACATAAATGCCCATGCTGGCCAGGCAGCGATCGGGCCGTCCTTCGATGGTGGGCGGGTCTTCGGACTTCTCGACCCAGTCGGTGACGCGCCGGTCGGCGCCAACGGCCATCACACCGAAGTGGCGCGCACCCTCGCGCGGCACGTCGATGCAGGCCACGGTGCACTCGCTGCCTAGCGCCACGTGGTCGGCCAGCATCAACGCGTAGTTCATGCGGTAGACGTGGTCGCCGGCCAAGACCACGACGAAGTCGTGGTCGTGCACGCTCAAGATATCGCGGTTCTGGTGCACCGCGTCGGCGGTGCCTTGGTACCAGCGTTGCTCGTGGATCTGCTGCTGCGCCGGCAGCAGGTCCACGAACTCGTACATCTCGCGCTTCAAAAAGGCCCAGCCGCGCTGCAGATGGCGCAACAGGCTGTGGCTGCTGTACTGGGTGATGACGCCGACACGGCGGATGCCCGAATTCAGGCAGTTCGAGAGGGCGAAGTCGATGATGCGGAACTTGCCGCCGAAGTGCACCGCGGCTTCGGCGCGGTTCTCCGTCAACTGCATCAGCCGGCTGCCGCGCCCGCCGGCCAGCACCAACGCAAGCGCCCTGCGGCACAGGTCGGGGCCATTGAGGCCGTTCGGTGGGGTCATGGCGCGGCGGGCACCGAGCCGGGTGGGCATGGAAGATTCATCGCAGACGAAGCATAGGCCCGTTGAGCAAACGGGGCTGGTAAGGGCTCGAATGGTCGCCATTGACGAGCATCGAAGGTGTGCAAGCCTGATTGGCCGCATTCATGCCCCATTCATGCTGCATTTCAGACGAACGCCCCCGCCGGCGCTGTCGATCATTGCAAAGCGGAGGTCAAGTGGTCATTCCCGAGGCTTCCGTTGCGGGCGCAGCCTGGTTGCGCCGATTCCCCTGCGAATTTTGCCGCTACGCTTACGCTTGATCCCAGCGCGGAAGCAGTTGAGTCGTTCTTCCGTGCCCTCTCACCCTGCCCCCGCCCAGGCCACGAGCCGGCGCGGTGCTTGAACGCCACCCATGCTGCAACCCAACACGCGCGACCCCGAAGCTTCCACCGAAACCGACACCGCCACACCGGCCATCGACAGCCCACTGCTACACCCGATCCAGGCTGTCGACCAACGCCTGCTCAGCATGGTGGGTGTAGCGCCCGCTGCAGCCGAGCCGGCCGAGTTGCTGCAGGCTGTGGCGGAGGTCGCGCGGGAACGCTTGTCGCGCCGCTGGGTACGCGGTGACAGCGACGACCGTGCCGCGGGCGCGCGGCGCGTCTACTACCTGTCGATGGAATTCTTGATCGGGCGCACGCTGAGCAACGCGCTGGCCGCGCTGGAACTGCAGGGCCCGATGGCTGAAGCGGCGCGCGCCCACGCCAGCACACTCGAAGAAGTTGCCGCCACCGAAGCCGACGCGGCGCTCGGCAACGGCGGCCTCGGCCGGCTGGCGGCCTGTTTTCTGGACTCGATGGCGACGCTGGAACTGCCGTCTTTCGGCTACGGCATCCGCTACGAGTTCGGCATGTTCAAGCAGAGCATTCAACAGGGGCGCCAGGTTGAGTATCCCGACCCCTGGATCGAAGACGGCAGCCCTTGGGAGTTTCCGCGCATCGGCGTGCACTACCCGGTGCGATTCGGCGGCACGGTCGAGGGCGCAGGCGAGGGTTTGAGCGCTGCGCAGTGGCAACCGGCCGCCGAGGTCAACGCCAAGGCTTACGACATGGTGATTCCCGGCCACGGCACGGAACGCGTCACCACGCTGCGCTTGTGGAAGGCCGTGGCGCCTTCGCAGATCGACCTGCAAGCCTTCAACAGCGGCGATTACGCGCGCGCTGCGGAATTCAAGAACCTGTACGAAAACATCTCTTGGGTGCTGTACCCCAACGACAGCACACCGGCCGGCCGCGAACTGCGGCTGCGGCAAGAATACTTCTTCACCAGCGCTTCGATCCAGGACATCCTGGCGCGCCACCTGGCCGAACACGGGACGCTCCAAACGCTCCACCAGAAGGTGGCGATCCACCTCAACGACACCCACCCGGCGATCGGTGTGGCCGAGTTGATGCGACTGCTGCAAGACGAGCACGGCATGGCCTGGAGCGAAGCGTGGGCGATTACCACCAAAGTCTTCAGCTACACCAACCACACCCTGATGCCCGAGGCGCTGGAAACCTGGCCGGTGGCGCTGATGCAGCAGGTGCTGCCACGACACCTGCAGATCATCTACCGCATCAACAGCGAATTCCTGGCCGCGGCGGCCACGCACCGGCCTGGTGACGACGGCTTCCTGCGCCGGCTGTCACTGATCGACGAAGGTGCGGGCCCCGGCACCGAACGCCGGGTGCGCATGGCGCACCTGTCGATCGTCGGTAGCCACGCCGTCAACGGCGTTTCTGCGCTGCACTCGAACCTGCTGGTGCAGACCATCTTCGCCGACTTTGCCAGCCTGTGGCCGAAGCGCTTCACCAACATCACCAACGGCGTCACGCCGCGGCGCTGGCTGGCTCAGGCCAACCCGGGGCTGGCAGCGCTGATCGACCGCAGCATGGGCACCGGCTGGCGACTCGACCTGGACCAGCTCGGCCGGCTGGCGGAGCACGCCGACAGTGCCAACTTTCGCGAGGCTTTCCGCAACGTCAAGCACGCCAACAAGCAGCGCCTGGCGGCGCACATCGTGGCCACCACCGGCATCGTGGTCGACCCGGCCAGCCTGTTCGACGTGCAGGTCAAGCGCATCCACGAATACAAGCGCCAGTTGCTGAATCTGCTGCAGGTGGTGGCGCGCTACCAGGCGATGCTGGCCGACCCGGCCGGCGTGGCCCGCGGTAACTGGGTGTCGCGCACGGTGATCTTCGCCGGCAAGGCCGCCAGCAGCTATGTCGCCGCCAAAAGCGTGATCCGGTTGATTCACGACGTGGGCCAGGTCATCAACAGCGACCCTCGCACGAACCGATGGTTGAAGCTGGTGTTCGTGCCGAACTACGGCGTCTCGCTGGCCGAGGTGCTGATGCCGGCGGCCGATCTGTCCGAGCAAATCTCCACCGCCGGCACCGAAGCTTCGGGTACCGGCAACATGAAGCTCGCGTTGAATGGCGCGCTCACCATCGGCACCGACGACGGCGCCAACATCGAGATCCGCCAGCAGGTCGGTGACGACAACATCTACATCTTCGGCCTGTCCACGGCCGAGGTCTTCGAACGCCGTGCGGCCGGCTACGAGCCGCTGAGGATCGCCGAAGCCGACCCCCGCATCCAGGGCGTGCTGCAAACCATCGCCAACGGCCATTTCAGCCCAGACGAACCCGAGCGCTATCGGCCGCTCATGGACGCACTGACCTGGGGTGGCGACCACTACTTGCTGCTGGCCGACTTCGACAGCTACCTGGCAGCACAAGCCCGGATCGACGCACTGTTCCGCGACAAAGAGGCCTGGGCCCGCAAGGCAATCGCCAACGTGGCCGGGATGGGCTTCTTCTCATCGGACCGAACGATCCGCGAATACGCCAGCGAGGTCTGGGACCTGCGCGCCAAGTCCTGATCGCAACATCGTCGTCGCACCGATGAATACAAGGGACCGCTCGCTGGACGGGCCGGGCCCGCCACCGGCGTCGGCGGCGGGCACGC
The DNA here is from genome assembly GCA_030853725.1 of Pseudomonadota bacterium. Lineage (GTDB taxonomy): Bacteria > Pseudomonadota > Gammaproteobacteria > Burkholderiales > Burkholderiaceae_C > Rubrivivax. The sequence goes on from JALYUN010000315.1 coordinate 7,048, forward strand.
TACAACCAGGGCGCCCGTGGCCGATGGGCGCCAGCGTCGATGGCGACGGCATCAATGTGGCAGTGTGGTCGGCCAACGCCACGGGGATCGATCTGTGTCTGTTCGACGCGGCTGGACATCAGGAAGTGGCGCGCCTGCCGCTGCCGGGGCGCAGCGGCGATGTCTGGCATGGCCGGCTGCCGAACGCGGCGGCCGGGCTCGTCTATGGCCTGCGGGCTTACGGCCCGTTCGACCCCGCAAACGGCCACCGCTTCAATCCGGCGAAGCTGCTGCTCGACCCATGGGCACGAGAGATCGTCGGCCGCTTCGAATGGTCTGACATCCATCACGGCAACGACCCGCGCGACAACGCCGTGCAAGCGCTGAAAGCGCACGTCGTCGACGACCACTTCGACTGGCAGGACGACCAGCCGCCCGCTATCGCGCTGGTCCACAGCGTGATCTACGAGTTGCATGTGCGCGGCTTCACGCGGCTGATGGCGCAAGTCCCCATCGCCGAACGCGGCAGCTTTGCCGGCCTGGCCAGCGACGCCGCCATCGCCCACCTGCAACGCCTGGGTGTAACCGCCGTCAGCCTGATGCCGGTCCAACAGGCGTTGACGGAAGAACGGCTGGCTGGGCTGGGCCTCGTCAACTACTGGGGCTACAACACGATCGGCTTCTTCTGCCCCGACCCGCGACTGGCCAGCAGCGCAAATCCGCGCGACGAGTTCAGGCGCATGGTGCAGCGGCTGCACCGCCACGGCATCGAAGTCATGCTGGACGTGGTCTACAACCACAGCGCCGAGAACGACGCCAGCGGCCCCACCATCAGCTTCCGCGGACTCGACAACCAGGGCTGGTATCGCCTGCCGCCGACCTACCTGGCGGGCTACGAGAACTACAGCGGTTGCGGCAACACCCTGGACACCCAGCTTCCACCGGGATTGCAACTGGTGATGGACAGCCTGCGGTATTGGGTCGAAGAGATGCATGTCGACGGCTTCCGCTTCGACCTGGCGCCGGTGCTCGGACGGATGGAAGACAGCGTCTTCAGCCGCGACGCGCCGTACTTCAGGGCGATCCAGCAAGACCCGGTGCTGCAACGCGTGAAGCTGATCGCCGAGCCTTGGGACCTCGGGCCCGACGGCTACCAGCTCGGTGGTTTTCCGAACGGTTGGCTCGAATGGAACGACCGCTTTCGCGACACGATGCGTTCATTCTGGTTGCAAGGCGGCGTCGGTCCCGGTGAGCTTGCGATGCGGCTGGCGGGCTCGGCCGACCGGTTCCAGGCGCGTGGGCGTTCACCGCTGGAATCGATCAACTACGTGGTCTCGCACGACGGCTTCACGCTGGCCGACCTGGTCAGCTACGACCACCGCCACAACGAAGCCAACGGCGAAGACAACCGCGACGGCCCCGCACGCAACCTGAGCTGGAACTGCGGCGCCGAGGGCGCAACCGATGACCCCGCGGTCCACGCCGCGCGGGCCCGCCTGCAGCGCGCATTGCTGGCGACGCTGCTGCTGTCGCAAGGCACGCCGATGCTGGCGGCCGGCGACGAACTCGGTCACAGCCAACGCGGCAACAACAACCCCTACTGCCAGGACAACGCCACCACCTGGATCGACTGGGCGCAGGCCGACGAAGCATTGATCGACTTCACGGCCCACGCGTTGGCGCTGCGGCAACGCCTGATGCTGCCGCGCGCGGCGCGTTGGTTCAGTGGTCTGGCAGATGCGCAAGGCCGCATCGATCTGGGTTGGTTGCGCCCCGACGGATTACCGCTGCAAGCCGCTGACTGGAGCAGCGCCGACACGCGCGTGCTGGGCGCCGCGTTCGCCCACAGCGCGGGCCAGCCAGCGGCGCTGCTGCTGCTGCTGAACGCCGCAGCGGCGGATGTGGAATTTCATCTGCCGTCCGGAAACTGGCGGGTGCAACTCGACAGCAGTACCGCCAACGGCCGTAGCGATGCCGACTGCGCCAGCGGCCACACCAGACTGCCGGCACGCAGCGTGCTTCTGTTGAGCGACAACGGGGCGGCTGCGTGCGGGGACGCCTTCAGCTAGTTCGAAAACCGCTGTGGCATAAGCGCTGACGATGCACGGGCGCTGCCCGCGGCAGGGTCCACCGCAGCGCGCAGCCGACCACCTTTCAGGCGCTGGCCGGTCGCCTTGCTACCAAATAGGTAATGGCGCCGCGGCTGTGGACGAACAGGTGCCCCAGCTGTCGCCCCGTCAACAGCGCCAGCAGCGCCCGTGGCAGTGACAACAGCGTCTTCAATGGTGTGCCAGCCGCACCGCATTCGACCACCTTGCCGCCAGCGTCCATCACGGCATTGCAAAGCTCTTCGTGCGAGTACAGGCGCTTGTGCGTCGGGTCGTCATGGAAGTGGTAGCTGTAGCGGCTGGCTGCACGTTGCAGACTGCGCACGTTCGGAACTTCCAGATACAGCGTGCCGCCCGGGCGCAAACAGGCAACGGCATTGCCGACGACCTCGATTCCGTTGTCTACATGTTCCAGCACGTGGTTGATGATCACCAGGTCGTAGGCCGCACGCTCGGCGCTGGCCAACGGATCGGTCTCCAAGTCCATCAAGGTGAAGCGTTGCATCAGCGCGCGCTCCTGCGCGTCGAAGGCTGCGTCGCGGTCCAGGCCGTGGTAGCGGCAAGCGGGCAGCACCTGCTTCATTTCGAAAGCGCTGCGGTTGGCCACCCCTACATCGAGCACGTCTATCGCATCCGACGCGAAACGCTGGATATTGAAGAACTTGCTCTTCAATTGGACAAGCAGAAAACGCTTCATGGCGGCGGCAATCAGGCACCGGAACCAATATCGCGGCACGCAAACAAACAAGTTGATACGAGTTTAACTGTCTGGTTTGGAATGCGACGATGTAGCGACCGTACGACTGCGATTCCGACATTCAACTGGAACGGCGCGCCAGCGCAAATTGCAAAAGCGCCGGGGTCGCCAGCGCAGCGAAGACGCAAGTCACGATCACCGCCAAGCTCGGCTGTGGCGATGTCTTGAGCGCCAGCATCGCCGCGTAAAACACACCCAGCGTCAACGCGTACAGCGCGCTGCTCTGGACCCGCGACTCGCGCGCCCGGGTGTAGCGAATGGCGGTGGTGTGGGTCACGAAGGCCGTCAGCGTCGCAATGAAGATCAAACCGGATGTCAGACTGACGACCTGGCGCGACACCACGGCATACAGCACGGCGTAGATCCCACCGATCACGGCAGCCGAAAAAAACTGGCTGCCACCGAAAGTGGCAGCCGGCGATAGCTGCAGGCGCCGTGACAGTCGTTCGATGTCGCCCGAGACGACCCAGTTGCCGATCAGCGAATAAAGCGCCAACGACGCCACGAACAGGCGGTTCCCGAGTGCCAGGTCCACGGCCTGCACCGCCGGCAGCGACAAGACGAGCAAGAAAGGCGCACTGATGACGGCGCCGTCGTAGACCGCCATCAGCAGGCTGCCGGCCAGTGTGGCGACACGCGCCCAGGACGAAGCAACCACCCTGCGCACGCGCGCCAGCGGGCGCAGCAGGCGCCAGCCATGGCGCAGTTGATAGCCCGCCGTCGGCACCCACTGCAGCAGGATGGCTGCGGCGCACAGCGTCACCGTCGGCCGCGGCGCCCACAGCAGCAATGCGGCCCCGGCCAGTCCGCCAGCCGCTGTCAGCACCGGCAGCACCGGCTGTCGGCCGGCCACAGCGCGCACCAGATCCACATCGAACCCGCACACCAGCACCAGCAGCACCGCAGCCGCGGTGACGCCTGGCCCCACCGCCTGCGCGTTCAGCAGCCACCACACGAACGGCGCCAGCAGCAGCGCGAGCCACTTCAGCGCCTGTGCCGAAGCGCGCACGCGGCGCAGCTTGTCGCTGCGCGGTTCTCGGCCGGTGATGGCACTGGCGATCAGGTGGAAGGCCCTGAAGGTGGCAAGCGCGAAGCCGAAGGCGAAGGAGAAGAACAGCACGCGCGCCGCGTCGGGTCCCGGTAGCAGCTTGACCACCTGCGCGAACACCAGAAAAGAAAGCATCCCGCTCAGCGCGCGCGCTGCCAGCGTGGTCAGGACTGCGCGGGCGAGTCGGGTTGCCATGCTTGTTCGCGTTGCGCCATCGGCTGCCTGAAGTTCGTGTGCAACCACTGCGCGAGCCCGGGTCCGGGCCGGTCTGCGACCGCGGGCTCATCGCTGCCTTGCAGAAAGCGGTCGAGCGCCCGCCAGCGCCATGCCGAGATCACGCAGGTCTGCGCTGTGGTGCGCAAGTTGCACAGGTGCACAGCGTTCACGGCCTGGGCCAGCGTGGCTCTTACCGTGACGCCGTCAGCATCACGCTCGTGCAGTTCCAGTACGCCACGCGAACGCGCGCACAGCTCGACGTAATCCTCGAACGGAACCCGTGCGCTGAAGGTGCCCGGAAACCAGCGCGGTAATCGCGCGCTGCGCGAAGCCAGACGCAGATGGCCGCGACCACCGCGTACCGCCAATTGCAAGCGCAAGCGCAACAACCACCACAGCCGTTTCGGGCTGGGACTGCCGACATAGACCACGTCCAGATCCTTTTCAGGCGACAGGTCCGCGGGTACGTACGGAACATAAGGCGCCAGGAATGCGATCCCCAGCGCGGCGCCTTCGGGCCTGGAATAAGTGGCCACTTGCGCCCACGTCGCCCATTGGTTGATGCGCGCTGGCAGCAGCCCCAGCCGGTGGATGGGGTCGAGGAAATAGAGGCCGAGGCCCGCACAGCGGGACTTCAATCCTTCGACCTGCGACGCCACCGACAGCGAAGGGTTGAGCCACAGCACATGGTCTTGCGGCTGCACCCGAGCCAGGCCGGCTTCGAGCGGCTGCGCTTCAACCGCCAGACACTGATTGAAGCGCCATGCGAACCAGGCCGACAGCTTCAGGTTGAGCGGCCGACTCAGGATATGCAGCGTCTGATACACCCGCGCCGCGCTGCCGGGCGTTTTGTGCTGGCAATAGGCGGTGTAGCAGATGCCTTCGGTGGCACCGATCGCGAAGTCTGCGGTCTCGGGCAGCATCAGGCCAGGATCGGCAAAGATGTGCAGCCTCACTGGCCCGCCCCTGCCGCAGCGCACTTCAAGCACCAAGCCGAATCGGATGGTTCGATGTGCAACGGAATGTCACGCATCCCGTCGGCCTGCGCCAGCCGCAATCCATTCGACCGTTTTGCTGCGCAACGCGCGCCTATCGACTCCCTCCGCTTCGAGAGAACACAGCAGGAGCGCGACGCAGCCGTCGATGCGTGAACCCACGTCCGGGTGCCGGGCTGGTCAGCGCTTGACCGGCGGCAGATCGGTGCAGCTGCCGTGCGCCACCTCGGCTGCCATGCCGATGCTTTCGCCGAGCGTCGGGTGCGGGTGGATGGTCTTGCCGATGTCGAGCGCGTCGGCACCCATCTCGATCGCCAATGCCACTTCGCCGATCATGTCGCCGGCATGGGTGCCGACGATGCCGCCGCCCAGGATGCGGTGACCGCCTTCGGGGCGTTCGTCGAACAACAATTTGGTGAAGCCTTCGTCGCGGCCGTTGGCGATAGCGCGGCCCGAAGCCGACCATGGGAACAAGCCTTTTTTCACCGCAATGCCCTGCGCCTTGGCTTCGTCTTCGGTCAGTCCGACCCACGCCACTTCGGGGTCGGTGTAGGCCACGCTCGGGATCACCCGGGCGTCGAACTGGGCTTTGCTGTCACCAGCGGCCACCTCGGCCGCCACATGCGCTTCGTGCACCGCCTTGTGCGCCAGCATCGGCTGGCCGACGATGTCGCCGATGGCGTAGATGTGCGGCACGTTGGTGCGCATCTGTAAGTCCACAGGAATGAAGCCGCGCTCGCCGACCGTCACGCCGGCATTCTCAGCCCCGATGCGCTGGCCGTTGGGCGTGCGGCCCACGGCCTGCAGTACCAGGTCGTAGGTGCCTTCGCTCTTGCTGCCGTCCAGGCCCTCGAACTTGACGTGGATGCCGTCCTTCTTGGCTTCGGCGCCCACTGTCTTGGTCTTCAACATCAGTTGGTCGAAGCGCTTGGCGTTCATCTTCTGCCAGACCTTGACGAGATCACGGTCGGCGCCCGTCATCAGTGTGTCCAGCATTTCCACCACGTCGAGCCGCGCACCGAGCGTGGAGTAGACCGTGCCCAATTCCAGACCGATGATGCCGCCGCCGATCACCAGCATCTTCTTCGGATGCGAGCGCAACTCGAGCGCGCCGGTGCTGGTGACGATGCGGGGGTCGTCGGGCAGGAAGGGCAGCTTCACCGCCTCGGAACCGGCGGCGATGATGGCCTTGTCGAAGCGGATCGTCCGGAGTTTTCCCTCAGCCGTCTCGACGCTCAGATGATGCGGGTCGGCGAAGCTGCCCACACCCTGCACCACCGTGACTTTGCGCATCTTGGCCATCTGCGCCAAGCCGCCAGTCAGCTTGCCGACGACCTTGTTCTTGTGGGCCAGCAGCTTTTCCAGATCGAGCTTCGGTGTGCCGAAGTCCACGCCCAACGCCGCGAAGTGCGCGGCCTCGTCCATCACGAACGCCACGTGCAGCAACGCCTTGCTCGGGATGCAGCCCACGTTCAAACAAACACCGCCGAGGGTCGGGTAGCGTTCGACCAGAACCGTCTTCATGCCGAGGTCGGCGGCACGGAAGGCAGCGGAATAGCCGCCGGGGCCGGCGCCCAGCACCAGCACTTCGCATTCCAGATCGGCTTGGCCCGCGTAACTGGCGGCGGCCGGCGCAGGTGCCGCGGACTTCGCAGCGGCCGTAGGCGTAGGTCTAGAAGGCGCAGGCGCATCGGCCTGCTTCGCGGGTGGTGCGGCAGGCGCCAGCGCGGGTGCGGAAGCAGCCGCTTCGCCGCCTGACACTTCGACCATCAACAGCACCGTGCCCTCATTGATGGTGTCGCCTAGCTTCACCTTGACGGCCTTGACGACCCCGGCAACCGACGACGGAATCTCCATCGAGGCCTTGTCGCTTTCCACCGTGATCAAGCTCTGTTCGACGGCGATCGTGTCGCCCTCCTTGACCAGCACCTCGATCACTGCCACGTCCTTGAAGTCGCCGATGTCCGGCACTTTCACTTCGATCTGAGACATCTGCTGCCCCCGTTCAGAGAAGCACCCGGCGGAAGTCCGCCAGGATCGCGCCCAGATAGGCATTGAAACGTGCAGCCGAAGCGCCGTCTATGACGCGGTGGTCCCAGCTCAGGCTCATCGGCAACATCAGGCGCGGCGAGAACTGCTTGCCGTCCCAGATCGGCTGCATGCTGCTCTTGGAGACCCCCAGAATCGCCACCTCGGGCGCATTGATGATCGGCGAGAAGTAGCGCCCGCCGATGCCCCCGAGCGAGCTGATGCTGAAGCACCCACCGGTCATCTCGGCCGGCCCCAGCTTGCCGTCGCGCGCCTTCTTGGCCAGTTCGTTCATCTCCTGGCTGATCTGCAGCACGCCCTTTTTGTCGGCGTTCTTGATCACCGGCACCATCAAGCCATTCGGCGTGTCGGCCGCGAAGCCGATGTGAACGTACTTCTTCAACACCAGTGTCTCGCCGTCGAGCGAGGCGTTGAATTCCGGGAACTTCTTGAGCGCCGCCACTGCGGCCTTGATCAGGAAGGCCAGCATCGTGACCTTGATGCCGGCTTTCTCGTTTTCCTTGTTGAGCTGCACCCGAAAGGCTTCGAGCTCGGTGATGTCGGCGTCGTCGTGGTTGGTGACGTGCGGAATCATCACCCAGTTGCGGTGCAGCGCCGCACCGCTGATCTTCTTGATGCGGCCGAGTTCCTTGCGTTCGACCTCACCGAATTTCGTGAAGTCGACTTGGGGCCAGGCCATCAAGCCGGGCAGCCCTGCGCCCCCGCCCGCTGCGGCCGTCGGCGCCTTGGTTTTCTGCGCCGCGGTTTGCACCGAGCCGGCCATCACGCCCTTGATGAAACCGTGCAGGTCTTCTTGCGTGATGCGACCTTTGGCGCCGCTGCCCTTCACTTCGGCCAGCGGCACGCCCATCTCGCGCGCCAGGCGCCGGATTGAAGGTGATGCATGCGGCAGCTTGCCGGTGGCCGCACCCGGCTCGTGTGCCGCGGTTGCTTCGACAGCGCTTGTCGTAGGCGCAGGCGGTGGCGTGTACTGCGGCGAAGGCGCAGCGCCGGCAGGGGCCGGTGCTGCGGCCGAGGCCATCGCTTCGCCGTTCGTCTCGGCCTTGGGTGCCGGCGCCGACGACGCCACGGCTGCAGCGCCTTTCAACTTGACGATCGGCGTGCCCTTGGCCACCTTGTCGCCGATCTTCACCAGCAGCTTTTCGACCGTGCCGGCAGCCGACGACGGAATCTCCATCGAAGCCTTGTCGCTTTCGACCGTGATCAGGCTCTGCTCGACCGCAACCGTATCGCCTTCCTTGACCAGCACTTCGATCACCGCGACTTCATCGAAGTCGCCGATATCGGGCACGACCACGTCCTGACTGGCGCCGCCCTTGGCTGCCGATGCCGATGCAGCGGCCGGCGCTTCGGCCTTCGTCGGCGCTGGCGCCGGAGCGGCTTTGGGCGCCGGCGCAGGTGCCTTCGCTTCGCCAGCACTGCCCGGCTCTTCCAGCATCAACAACAAGGACCCTTCAGCGACCTTGTCACCCAGCTTGACCTTCAGTTCCTTGACAACACCCGCGTGCGACGACGGGATCTCCATCGAAGCCTTGTCCGACTCCACCGTTACCAGCGACTGCTCTGCCTTGATCGTGTCGCCGGCTTTCACCAGCAATTCGATCACCTCTACTTCCTTGAAGTCGCCGATATCCGGGACCTTCACCTCGACCACAGCCATGTCGTGTCTCCAGTTCGTTCTTATTCAGGCGTACAGGGGGTTGATGCGATCGGTGTCGATCTGATAACGCCTGATCGCTTCAGCCGCCTTTTCTGCCGGTACGGTGCCTTCCTCGGACAGCGCCTTCAGCGCCGCCACCACGATGTAGTGGCGGTCGATCTCGAAGTGTTCGCGCAGCTTGCTGCGGAAGTCGCTGCGGCCGTAGCCGTCGGTGCCCAGCACCTTGTAGGTCCGACCCTTGGGCAGGAAGGCGCGAATCTGCTCGACGTAGTTCTTGATGTAGTCGGTAGAAGCCACCACCGGGCCTTCGTGCGGCGCGAGCTGCTGTGAAACGAAAGACTGGCGCGGCTGCTCGGTCGGGTGCAGCAAATTCCAGCGTTCGCAGTCCTGGCCTTCGCGCGCCAGTTGGTTGAAGCTGGGGCAGCTCCAGACGGTAGCTGCCACGCTCCATTCTTCGGCCAGCAACTTCTGCGCAGCCTGGCTCTCACGCAAGATGGTGCCGCTGCCCAGCAGGTTGACATGCGGCGTCTTGATGTCTTTCTCGGAACCCTTTCCTTTTCCTTTGCCCTTGCCGCTTAAAGCGGGCGGCTCGTCCAGCAGGTACATGCCCTTGATGATCTGCTCCTCGGTGCCGGGCTTCAGTCCGGGCATCGGGTAGTTCTCGTTCAGCAGGGTGACGTAGTAATAAACGTTCTCCTGCTTCTCGACCATGCGCACCAGGCCGTGGTGCAGGATCACCCCCACCTCGTGCGCGAAGCTCGGGTCGTAGGAAATGCAATTCGGAATCGTGCTGGCCAGCACGTGGCTGTGGCCGTCTTCGTGCTGCAGGCCTTCTCCGTTCAACGTGGTCCGCCCACTGGTGCCGCCCAGCAGGAAGCCACGTGCCTGCATGTCGCCCGCGGCCCAGGCCAGGTCGCCGATGCGCTGGAAACCGAACATCGAGTAGTACACGAAGAACGGCACCATGATGCGGTTGTTGGTGCTGTAGCTGGTGGCCGCGGCAATCCAACTGCTCATGCCGCCGGCTTCGTTGATGCCTTCCTGCAGGATCTGGCCGTCGACGGCTTCCCGGTAGTACATCACCTGGTCCTTGTCGACCGGCGTGTACTTTTGGCCTTCGGGGTTGTAGATGCCGATCTGGCGGAACAAACCTTCCATGCCGAACGTGCGGGCCTCGTCCACCAGGATCGGCACCACGCGCGGGCCGAGCGCCTTGTCGCGCAGCAGTTGCGTCAGGAAGCGCACGTAGGCTTGGGTGGTGCTGATCTCGCGGCCTTCGACCGTGGCGTCCAGCACCGCCTTGAAGGTTTCGAGCGACGGCACGGTGAAGCTCTCGTCGGCCTTTTGACGGCGCTTCGGAAGGTAGCCGCCGAGCGCTTTGCGGCGCTCGTGCAGGTACTTCATCTCGGGCGTGTCGTCGCTAGGCTTGTAAAACGGAATCTTGTCGAGTTCGCTGTCAGCCACCGGAATGTTGAAGCGGTCGCGGAAGAAGCGGATGTCGTCGTCGGTCAGCTTCTTCTGCTGGTGCGCGGTGTTTTTGCCTTCACCGGCGCTGCCCATGCCCCAGCCCTTGACGGTCTTGACCAGCAGCACCGTCGGGTGACCGTCGCTGTTGGTATTGGCTCGGTGAAAGGCTGCATAGACCTTGTCGGCATCGTGCCCGCCGCGGCGCAGGTTCCACACATCCTGGTCGCTCATCTTCGCGACCATTTCCAAGGTCCGCGGATCGCGGCCGAAGAAGTTCTTGCGCACGAAGGCGCCATCGTTGGCCTTGAAGGCCTGGTAGTCACCGTCCAGCGTTTCCAGCATCAGCTTCTTCAGCGCACCGTCCTTGTCGCGCGCCAGCAGCGGGTCCCAGTTGCTGCCCCAGATCAGCTTCAGCACGTTCCAGCCGCTGCCGCGGAA
>JALYUN010000352.1 GCA_030853725.1 Pseudomonadota bacterium
GCTCAACGGCTTCTTCGCCCTGGTCGAACAGATGAGCGCAGTGGACACCCGCGGTGTCGAGCCGTTGTCGACGCCGCTGTCGGCTGTGCAGCATGCCGCGCTGCGGCTGCGTGATGATGCCGTCACCGAATCCGACCAGCGCGAAGCCAACCAGGCCAATGCGCCGGCGGTCGAAGCGGGCTTGTTCCTGGTGCCGAAGGTGATCGAATGAACGGCGGCAGCTCCGACTGGGCCGACCAGGGTGTGGCCGCGTTGTCCCGCGCGTTGGCAGCGCGCCAGATCAGCAGTGTCGAGCTGACCACGGCGTTGCTCAAGCGGGTCGAAAGCGAAGCTTCTCTGGGCGCTTTTCTGTGCACCGACGCCGAAGCCGCGACCACTGCAGCACGCGGCGCCGATGCCGCCATCGCGCAGGGGCGCCAGGGGCCGCTCACCGGCGTGCCGGTGGCGCACAAGGACATCTTCGTGACCCGCGGGTTGCCGTCCACCGCAGGCTCGAAGATGCTCAGCGGCTATCTCAGCCCGTTCGACGCAACCGTGGTGGCGCGCCTGGCGGCGGCCGGCATGGTGACGCTCGGCAAGCTGAACTGCGATGAATTCGCGATGGGCTCGGGCAACGAGAACTCGGCCTTCGGCCCGGTCCGCAACCCCTGGGATCGGGAACGCGTGCCCGGTGGGTCTTCAGGAGGCTCGGCCGCAGCGGTGGCGGCGCGGTTGGTGCCTGCGGCGACCGGCACCGACACCGGCGGTTCGATCCGCCAACCAGCCAGCTTCACCGGCATCACCGGCATCAAGCCGACCTACGGCGTGTGTTCACGCTACGGCATGATTGCTTTCGCTTCGAGCCTGGACCAGGCCGGCCCGATGGCGCGTTCGGCCGAAGACTGCGCTTTGCTGCTGTCGGCGATGAGCGGCTTCGATCCGCTGGATGCCACCAGCGCCGAACGACCGCCGCAGGACTACGCCGCGCTGATGCACCGCCCACGCGACAGCGCCACGGCTGCGCGGCCGTTGCAGGGCTTGCGGATCGGGCTGCCCAAAGAGTTCTTTCCAGCGGGCCTGTCTGCCGACGTGGAAGCAGTGGTGCGCGCCGCACTGCGTGAACTGGAAGCCCTGGGTGCGACGCTGCTCGACGTGAGTCTGCCGCGCACCGAGTTGTCGATTCCTGTCTACTACATCATCGCGCCGGCGGAAGCCAGCTCCAACCTGTCGCGTTTCGACGGTGTCAAGTTCGGCCACCGCGCCGCGCAATATGACGACCTGATGGACATGTACAAGAAGTCGCGCGCCGAGGGCTTCGGCCCCGAGGTGCAGCGCCGCATCCTGATGGGCACCTATGTGCTCTCGCATGGTTACTACGACGCCTACTACCTGCAGGCGCAGAAGCTGCGGCGGATGATTGCCGACGACTTCCAGAGCTGCTTTCGCGACTGCGACCTGATCGCCGGCCCGGTGGCGCCGACCGTGGCCTGGAAACTGGGCGCCAAGGGCAGCGACCCAGTGCAAGCCTATCTGGCCGACATCTTTACGTTGCCCGCCAGCCTGGCCGGGCTGCCGGGTATGAGCGTGCCGGCCGGCTTTGCCGGGGGCAAAAAGGGCGAAGACCGCATCGGCATGCCGGTGGGGTTGCAGTTGATCGGCAACTACTTCGACGAAGCGGTGCTGCTGCAAGCCGCGCATGCGTTGCAGCAGGCAACCGACTTTCACCAACGCATGCCACCAGGCAGGGCGACACCATGAAGTCGGCTCCGTTGATCCGTGGCTACGAGGTCGTGATCGGCCTGGAAACCCACGCCCAGCTCTCCACCGTCAGCAAGATCTTCAGCGGCGCTTCGACCCGCTTCGGCGCGGCACCCAACACCCAAGCCTGCGCGGTCGACCTGGCGCTGCCGGGCACGCTGCCGGTGATGAACCGCGGTGCGGTCGAACGCGCCATCCGCTTCGGCTTGGCGGTGGGCGCAAAGGTGGCGCAGCAGTCGGTCTTCGCGCGCAAGAACTACTTCTACCCGGACCTGCCCAAGGGCTACCAGATCAGCCAGTACGAGATTCCCGTGGTGCAGGGTGGCGCCGTCGGCTTTGTGCTGAACGGCGATCCGCGCAGCGTGCAGCTGACACGGGCCCACCTGGAAGAAGACGCTGGCAAGAGCCTGCACGATAACTTCCACGACCAGACCGGCATCGACCTGAACCGTGCCGGCACGCCGTTGTTGGAGATCGTCACCGAGCCCGACATGCGCAGCAGTGCCGAAGCGGTGGAGTATGCGAAGGCGCTGCACGCACTCGTGATGTGGCTCGGCATTTGCGACGGCAACATGCAGGAAGGCAGCTTCCGCTGCGACGCCAACGTCTCGGTGCGCCGGCCCGGCGCTGCTTTCGGCACGCGGCGCGAGATCAAGAACCTGAACAGCTTTCGCTTCATGCAGCAGGCGGTCGACTTCGAGGTGCAGTGGCAGATCGACCGGATCGAGGACGGCCTGCGCATTGAACAGGCCACCGTGCTGTTCGACCCCGTCAGCGGTGAGACGCGCGCCATGCGCAGCAAGGAAGACGCGCACGACTATCGCTACTTCCCCGACCCGGACTTGCCGCCGCTGGTGATCGCACCCGAATGGATCGAAGTGGTACGCGCATCGATGCCCGAACTGCCGGCCGCCATGGCCGCGCGGCTGCAGCAGCAAGACGGTCTGGCCGCAGCCGACGCGGCGTTGATGACGCAGAGTCTGGCCTTCGCGCGCTACTACGAAGCCACCCGCGACGCCAGCGCGCAAGCCAAGTTGGCCGCGAACTGGCTGATGGGCGAAGTCTCACGGCGCCTGAACGCGGAGGGGCAGGCGATCGATGCGGCGCCGATCGGGCCGGCCATACTCGCGGCATTGATCCGGCGCATTGCCGACCAGACGCTGTCGCACAACGGTGCGCGGCAAGTCTTCGATGTGTTGTGGTCTGACGAAGGCGCCGACGTCGACATGCTGATCGAGACCCTGGGCCTGCGTCAGGTCAACGACGGGGCGGCGCTCGACGCCCTGATCGATACGGTGCTGGTCGCCAACGAGAAATCAGTGGCCGAATTCCGCGCCGGCAAAGAGAAGGCCTTCAACGCGCTGGTCGGGCAGGTCATGAAGGCTGGCCAGGGAAAGGCCAACCCGGCACAGGTCGGTGAACGCTTGCGTTTGAAGCTGGGCTCGAAACCGGACTGACCGCCTCGCTCAGCGCTGCGGCGCGCGCAGCGGATCGGCTGCCGACCGTGCGGCACCCTGCGCCGGGATCGCACCCAGGCTGCCGGGCTGGGCACCCGCCCAGAGTCGGCGCAGGCGGTCCAGCTCAGCGTCATAGAGCTTGTTGATTCGCACGATCTCGGCTTCCTGGAACGTCACTGCCGCGCGCTGGGCTTCGGCGGCTGCGTCGTTGGCTTCTAGTTGCATGCGCAACTTCATGGGCAACGAACGCCCCAGGTAGAACTCGGCCTCGTCGACCAGCGGCTTGCGTTCGAGCGCCAGATTGCGCATGCGCAGTTCGCTGCTCTTGACCGCCAGACGCACGCTGTCGAGCGCGGCTTCGCGGGCCCGGTCATGCGATTCGGCGTTCGGGTAGCGCGACATCAGATTGCGGTCGCGGCGCACCGCGTCGGCGCGGGTGGTGCGTTGCTCGGCCGCAGCGCGGTCGCGCGCTTCCTGCGCCGCGCGTTCGTCGGCTGTCAGCGTCGCCGGCAAGACCGCCTTGAGGGAACCGTCGCGGTTCAGGATCTGCTGTTCACGCCCGCTGCATTCGGCGATCGGCCGGTCGGCGGTCAGGCGCCGGTTGCGGTCATCGGTGCAGCTGTAGATGCCGCTGACGTACGGCGCAGCAGCGGCCGCACCCGTCAACACCAGTAGCAACCACAGTGCTGCGCCGGCAGCGCGGGTGGGGGTCATCGACCGCGGGATCGGATCCACGCTCAGACGCCGTAGCGCTCGCGGTAGGCCCGCACCGGCAGCTCGAACGTCTTCAATGCCGCGTCGCCGCTGCTGCTGACCACCGCCAGCAGATCGGCCAGCGTGGCGATCGGCCACACCGGCAGCTTCAGAGCTTCGCGAACGAACTGCACCGCAGACTGCGGTGTGTCGGCGCCGTTGCCGCTGGCCCGTTCCTGGCGGTCTAGCGCGATCGCCACGCCCGCGGGCGTGGCGCCGGAAGCCCGGATGAGATCGATCGATTCCCGGACCGAGGTGCCGGCCGACATCACGTCGTCGATGATCAGCACCCGGCCGGTGAGTGGCGCACCGATCAGCAGGCCGCCTTCGCCGTGGTCCTTGGCTTCCTTGCGGTTGAAGGCGAAGGGCATCGGCCGGCCGCGCCGGGCCAGTTCCATCGCCACCGCCGCAGCCAGGGTGATGCCTTTGTAGGCCGGGCCGAAGATCATGTCGAACGGCAGGCTGCCATCTGGCTTCAGCGTGTCGGGGGCCAACAGCCGGCTTGCATAGAATTCCGCCAGCTTCGCGAGCTTGCTGCCGTCGTCGAAAGCGCCCGCATTGAAGAAATAGGGCGACTGCCGACCGGCCTTGGTGGTGAAGCTGCCGAAGCGCAGCACTTGCGCTTCGAGCGCGAAGCAGACGAAGTTCCGCGCCAGCGCGCCGTCATCCACGGTGGTCACCACGGCAGTCATTGAAGCATTCCGATGCAAGGAGTCCCAGTGGGCTTTCGGCTGATTTCGCTCAATCTCAACGGTATCCGTTCTGCTGCTACCAAAGGCTTCGTCGAATGGTCGGAAAAGACCGGATTTGATTGTATGGGCGTGCAGGAAGTCAGGGCCCAGGCTGCCGATATCAGCGGCCGCTTCGACCGCATCGGCGACCATCGGGGCGTGTTCCACTTGGCCGAGAAGAAGGGCTACGCCGGTGTCGGCATCTACGCGCGGCGCGAGCCTTCGGATGTGCGGGTCGGATTCGGCAGCCCCGAGTTCGACGCCGAAGGGCGCTGGGTCGAACTGCGGTTTGACACTCCGCACCGCAAGCTGAGCCTCATCAGCAGCTACTTTCCAAGCGGCTCCAGCAGTGAACTGCGCCAGGCCGCCAAGTTTCGATTTCTGGCCGAGCTGTATCCGCGCCTGATGGCGCTGCGCACCGAGCGCGAGTTCATCCTGACGGGCGACATCAACATCGCCCACCACCCAATTGACTTGAAGAACTGGCGCAGCAACCAAAAAAACAGCGGCTTCCTGCCCGAAGAGCGCGACTGGATGACGCGCTTGCTGGCCGAAGGCGGTTTGGTGGATGTCTTCAGGCAGCTGAACCCGCGGCCGGACCAATACACCTGGTGGAGCAACCGCGGCCAGGCCTGGGCCAACAACGTCGGGTGGCGGATCGACTACCACCTGGCGACGCCAGGGCTGGCTGCGCTGGCGCGACGCGAAGAGATTTTCGTTGCCCGCCGCTTTTCGGACCACGCGCCGCTGATCATCGACTACGACTTCACGCTCTAGCTTTCAGGCGCCTAAACTGTTTGACACCTTCCCAGCCAGAAAGCGAGCCCACCATGAACGCACCTCTCGGCAAAACCGAAGCCGCGGCCCTGGCCGCCCACACGGAAGCGGCCTGGGACGAGCGCATCGTGCCAGCGCTGACCGACTACATCGAAGTGCCGGCCAAGAGCCCGATGTTCGATGCCGACTGGCAGCAACACGGCCTGCTCGACCGCGTGGTGCGCGACGCCGCAGCGTGGGTCGAGAGCCGCAAGGTCGAAGGACTGAAGCTGGAGGTGGTGCGGATCGAGGGGCGCACGCCGGTCATCTTGTTCGAAATTCCCGCGCGTGGCCGCAGCCGGCAAGCCAGCAGCGACACCGTGCTGCTGTACGGCCACCTCGACAAGCAACCCGAATTCAACGGCTGGCGCAAGGACCTGGGGCCGTGGACGCCGAAGTATGAAAACGGTTTGCTTTACGGCCGCGGCGGCGCGGACGATGGCTATGCGGTCTATGCCGCCATCAGCGCTATCGAAGCGATGGACGCGCAAGATATCCCCCGGCCACGCTGCGTCGGGTTGATCGAGTCGTGCGAGGAAAGTGGCTCGCCCGACTTGCCGGCCTACATCGACGTGTTGCGGCCGCGCCTGGGAAACGTGGGGCTGGTGGTTTGCCTGGACAGTGGCGCCGGCAACTACGACCAGCTTTGGCTCACCACCAGCCTGCGCGGCATGGTCAGCGGCATGTTGAAGGTCGAGATCCTTACCGAAGGTGTGCACTCCGGTGATGCCAGCGGGGTCGTGCCCAGCAGCTTCCGCATCCTGCGCCATGTGCTCGACCGGCTGGAAGACAGCGCCACCGGCGAGTTGTTGCCGCAGAGCTTTCATTGCGAAATTCCGGCCAGTCGCAGCCAGCAGGCGGCTGAGACCGCGGCGATCCTGAAAGACGAGGTTTGGAAGCGCTACCCCTGGGCCTGCGGCGCCGACGGCGGCGCCACGTTGCCGACCACCACCGACCCGGTCGAGGCCCTGTTGAACCGCACCTGGCGCCCGACCCTGAGCGTGACCGGTGTCGATGGCTTTCCGGACCTGCAAAGCGCCGGCAACGTGTTGCGCCCGCACACCGCGTTCAAGTTGTCGCTTCGGCTGCCGCCGCTGGTCGACGGCAACGAAGCCAGCCTGCGACTGAAAGCGCTGCTGGAGGACAACGCGCCCTACAACGCCCGTGTCACCTTTCACGCCGACGGTCGTGCCGGAGCGCTCGGTGCCAACGGCTGGAACGCGCCGGAACTGGCGCCGTGGCTCGAAGCGTCTTTGAACCAAGCTTCGCAGAGCCACTTCGGCGCACCGCTCGGCTACGTCGGCCAGGGCGGCACGATCCCGCTGATGAGCATGCTGGCCAAAGGCTTCCCGCAAGCCCAAATGATGGTCTGCGGCGTGCTGGGCCCGAAGAGCAATGCCCACGGGCCGAACGAATTTCTGCATGTGCCGTACGGCAAGAAGCTGACGGCGGCGGTGGCGCAAGTGATTGCGGCCTGTCCTTGACAGAGACATTGACCCCTCCCCCCGCATCCGGGGGGTAGTGACCGTAAAGCCGGCCGGAACGCTTGTCGAAAGGCATGGGTACTGGCAAATTCAGGTATCAGGGTTTTCGCTTTGTGGCGCTGTCGAAATGTCAGCCCGCCTGGCGGTCCCTCTCAGCCGGCGCACAACAGCCGCTATATCCAACAGGAGTGTCTAGATGGCTCGTCAAATAAGTTCGTTTCCTGCCGCGTTGACGGCCATTGGCGCCGTGCTGGCAGTGGCTTCGTTCAGTCCGGCACAAGCTGCGACGCCGAACGTCGGCGCATTCGCCAAGACCTCGCCGAGCCAGGCTTTCTCGGCCGTTACGCACCCGGGAGCAACGAACGTCGTTGCCGGTGACCTCACCGTCGACCTGGCAGGCATCGCCAGCTTCGATGGCCAGAACGCCCCGGGGAACACGACTCTGGTACTCAATGCGATTCCGGGTGCCCCCGTCGACAACATCAGCTTCAACCTTGTCTTGCAGACCTTCGGCGCTAGTTGGTTGTCCGAAGCCACCATTGGCATCACCAATACGGCTGGCGACGGGGTGAATTTCAACCCGGCCTTCGCTGACAACAATTCGGGGATGGGCACCTACGCCGATGCAGTGTCTTTGGTCGCCTTCAATCTGGGCTTCAACGTCGGCCCGGACGGCAAGCTCTACCTGCAGTTCTTCGAGGGATTCGACGATCTGCCCGGTCAGGCCGATGCGGTCTACACCAGCGGCTCGTTGACGTTTGCCGGCATCTCTGCGGTACCTGAGCCCGCCACTTACGGCCTGATGGCGCTGGGCCTGTTCGCAGTCGGCGCTGTTGTGCGCCGCCGCCGCGGCTGATCCGCGCCGCTCGCTTATTGAGACGGCCCGCTACGGCGGGCCTTTTCAATGGGCTTTGCGCATTCCACTCTCCGCCATCAGCGCGAAGTCGCTACCGGCCTCCAGCGTGCCTTGGCGGCACCGAACAACACGATCAAACCGGGCACGCCGATCATCGCCCAGATGATGTAAGACAGATTGGTCTTGACCCACGGCACGTTGCCAAACAGGTAGCCTGCCAACGTCACGCTGCAAACCCAGAGCGCGCCGCCGCTCACGTCGTAGAGCGTGAACTTGGCCCGCGTCATCTGCGCTACGCCCGCCACGAATGGTGCGAAGGTACGCAGGAAAGGCATGAACCGCGCGCCGACGATCGTCACACCGCCATAGCGTTCGTAAAAGGCATGCATGCGGTCGAAAGCGGCGCGGTTGAACCAGCGTGAGTTCGGCCAGGCGAACACGCGCGGTCCGAAATGGCGGCCGATGGCGTAGTTGGTCTGGTTGCCCAACACCGCGGCGGTCGTCAGCAACACGATCGACAACGGCAGGCTCATCAAACCGACACCGCACAGGGCGCCCACCACGAACAGCAGCGAGTCGCCGGGCAGAAAGGGCATCACCACCAGCCCGGTCTCGACGAAGATGATCGCGAACAGCAGCGCATAGACCCAGCCGCCATAGGCGCCCACGAAAGCTGCCAGGTGCGCGTCGACATGAACGATGAAGTCGATCAGGAAGGCGAAGATGCTCATGCTGTGGTTAGCGGCTGCGGGCCGCGCTGGGTGTTCAGGCTGCGACAGCCGGTTCGGCTATGGCTTCATTCAGGAAGCCACCGCTTTGATGGGCCCACAACTTGGCGTAATGGCCGCCGTGTGACAACAGTTCGGCATGCGTGCCTTGCTCAACGATACGGCCCTGCTCCAGCACGATCAGCCGGTCCATCCGGGCGATGGTCGACAGGCGGTGCGCAATGGCGATCACGGTCTTGCCTTCCATCAGCCCGAGCAACTGGCTCTGGATCGCCAGTTCGACTTCGCTGTCCAGGGCCGATGTCGCTTCGTCCAACAGCAGGATCGGTGCGTCCTTCAACACCACCCGGGCAATCGCCACACGCTGGCGCTGGCCGCCGCTGAGTTTGACGCCGCGTTCACCCACATGCGCGTCGTATCCGGTGCGACCTTTCCAGTCCTGCAGCCCCAGGATGAACTCATGTGCCTGTGCCTTCTTTGCGGCAGCGACGATCTCGTCCAGTGTTGCGCCGGGGCGGCCATAGCCGATGTTGGCGGCAATCGAGCGGTGCAACAGCGACGTGTCCTGCGTCACCATGCCAATGGCGGCGCGCAGGCTTTCCTGGGTCAGTTCGCGCACGTCGTGGCCGTCGATGCGCAGGCTGCCCTGCTCCAATTCATGAAACCGCAGCAGCAGATTCACGAGTGTGCTCTTGCCCGCACCCGAGCGCCCGACCAGGCCGACCCGTTCACCGGACCGGATCACCAGGTTCAGCTCGTCCAGCACCTTCATGCCGTCGGCCCGGCCGTAAGTGAAGCTGAGGTGTTCGAAGCGGATCTCGCCGCCTGCAGGCGCAGGGTGCACCACCAGTTCACGGGCGCCGGGGCGGTCTGTCATGGCGTGCGGCACGGCAATCGTCTCCATGCCTTCCTGCACCACGCCGATGTTCTCGAAGATGCCGGTGACCTCCCAGCTCACCCACCCCGCCACGTTGGCGATCGACCACGCGAGCGGCAGTGCGGTCGCGACGGTGCCGGCATCGATCCGGCCCATGCCCCACAACGTGATGCCGATCGCGGCCGTGCCCACCAGCAGCATGGCGTTCAGCGCCGACAGCGTCGTCATGAAGGTGGTGATGACGCGCATGTGGGCGCGGATGGCGCCGGTGTGATCGTCGATCACTTCGCGCACGTAGGCGTCCTCGTCGTGCGCGCGGGCGAACAGCTTGACGGTCAGGATGTTGGTGTAGGTGTCGACGATGCGGCCGACCAGCCACGAGCGGGCCTCCGAAACAGCTTTCGAGCGGTCGCGCATACGCGGCACGAACACGCGCAGCATCACGACATAGGCTGCGAACCAAAGCGCGATCGGCAACGCGAGCCATGGG
>JALYUN010000003.1 GCA_030853725.1 Pseudomonadota bacterium
GGGCAGGCCGGCATACCCGCATCGGCGCTGGCCGCCGTGGCGCTGCCGCTGGGGCACCGCGGCCGCCCGTGGCGCGTGCAGCCCGACCGTGCGATGCAGCCCGCTTCGACCATGAAACTCGTCACCAGCGTGGTGGCGCTGGACCGGCTGCGGGCCACTCACCGCGGCTATACCGAATTTCGCAGCGCGGCGCCGCTGCAAGGCGGTGTACTACGCGGCGCCCTGGTGCTCAAGGGCGGCGCCGACCCCGACCTGAGCGTGCCGGTGTTCTGGGACCTGCTGCAGGACCTGCGGCTGCACGGCGTGCAATCGATCGAGGGCGATCTGATCGTGGACCGCACGCGATTCCACCCCTCGCGCATCGATCAGGGGCTGGTGCCGTTCGACGAAGCTTTCGAATTTCCGTCCAACGTGATCCCCGACGCGCTGCTGCTGGCCGGCGACCTGCTGCCGATGGCCTTGCATGCCGGCGCCAACGGAGCGGTGCGCGGCGTCACCGTGCCGCTGCTGGCCGGCGTCGCCTTCGACAGCCGCATGGGCCTCTCCGACAAGCCGTGCAAGGACTGGGACGACGACTGGCTGCCGGCCACCGTGACGACCACCGAAGATTCGAAGGGCAGCGCCAGCCGGATCGAGTTGCACGGCAGCTTCCCACGCAACTGCACGCAGCGGGTGGCATTGCAGTTGATCGACCGGCAGGTATTGACCGAACAGTTGTTTCGCAGCCTCTGGCAGGGCATGGGCGGAAGCTGGAACGGTCGGGCCCGCGAGCGGCCTGACGCGCGCACCGGTGCAGCGGCCGACCCTTCCGCTGCCGCCGAGATCGCCGCAGAGCGCGTGCTGGCCCGTCACGACGCCCGACCGTGGGGCGAGGTGCTGCGACCGATGAACAAACAGTCCGACAACGCCATCGCCCGGCTGCTGTTTCTGGAGTTGGGTGCAGTGGCGGACTCCGCTGGTACCGCGCCCGCATCCACATCCGTCACGACCACGCTGGAGCAGGCCCGGGCCGAGACGCTGCGCTGGTTCACGGCGCACCACATCGACACCCGCGGGCTGGTGCTGGACAACGGATCCGGGCTGTCGCGCAGCGCACGCATCACGCCGCGGCAATTGGCGCAGTTGCTGCGCGTGGCCTGGTCCGACCCGCAAGCCCCCGACCTGCTGGCCAGCCTGCCGGTGGCCGGCGTCGACGGCACGATGCGGCGGCGCTTGAAGGACAGCGCCGCTACCGGCGTGGCGCGGCTGAAAAGCGGCACGTTGCGCAACGTCACGGCAGTGGCCGGCATCGTCGCCGACGACAAAGGCCGACCGTGGGCAGTGGCAGCGCTGGTCAACGACGACAACGCCCCGCGGGCACGGGCGGCGCTGGACGCGCTGATCGACGGCATCGCCCGTTTCGGCCCGCACGGCCGTGCACCGATGCGCGTCGGGCCCCAGGGCAACGGGCCGTGACTTTGGGGGTGCGGGCGGGAGCAGGGGCGAGGGTTGCGGACGCAGCTGCAGGCTCAGGACTTCGACTGGTCCTTTATCGGTGAGAGCCCCACCGTGTAGTGCGGAAACGCTTTGCGCAGCTTCGTGTCGGCGGTGACGAGCTTCAGCTCCAGGAACTCGGCCAGCGCCACGTATTCGCAGTCGTAGGCTGAGCATCCGCTGGCTTTCGACAGACGCAACACGTCGCTCGTCTCGACTTCGTATTCATTGGCTCCGATGATCGCCGTTGCATGCTGGAACATCGCCGACGCGTCGGGCAGTTCCAGCATGCCAGCCCGTGCATAGGTTGCCAGCACGTTGCGAAGCTCACTTCGCCATAACCTCGGCGCTGCCCATTGCGGGTCGCGCCTCAACCAAATTTCTGCCGATTCGGTGTGGGGGCCGGGAATCAGCAGATAGGCGAGGACGTTGACATCGACAACGATCACGCCCGACCGACCCGCTTGAGGCGGTCGATATCCGCGTGATCGAAAGAAAGCGCAGACAACCGCCTTCGGGTGGCCTGGATCGCCGCCAGGTGCTCATCGGCGGTGGTTCGATTCGGCAAGAGCTGCGCTTGGAGTCGGGCAATGATTTCGCTGTTCAGGCTTCGGTGATTCGCTTGCGCAGACGCTTTGAGGCGGTCGTGGATGTCCGCAGGAAGCCCCTTTAATGTCAAGCTGGTCGGCATGCGTTGATCTCCGAGTAGAAAACCGAAATGGTACCGTTATGGAACCAAATAGGTCAACCCCATCGTGTGCACGATCAAACAGCTTCGGTCTCAGGCCGCTCTACGCCTCCATGCGCTGCGGCGCCACATAGGCCTGCCGGTAGCTCTCGAAGTCGACCGTGTCGGCGGCTTCGATCGCTTCGCGGGCGCGATTCGAACGTTCGCTCATGGCCTCGAACTGCGCCTGCAGTTGGTCGTTCCAGGGCAGTGCCAGATGGCCGTTGCGAATCTGTTCGCTCTGCGCGCACATGAAGCGGGTGTAGCTGTTGCCGAAGTCGCGCTCCATGGTCGAGAGCACGCGTGACGAAGGCAGCGTGGGGGCGTCGTCCAAGGCGCGCTGCGCCGCTGCCAGTGCCGCGCTGTAGTCGGTGCTGCCGTGCGCCCGGTCCAGCGCTTGCGCCACCGGCTCGGCTTCGGTCAGCAATTCGGTCGCCCAGTCGACGATGCCGATCGCGCGGCCATCGCGTTCCAGCATCAGCCCCGGTTCGCGGCCCTGCGCCGCGGTCAGGTTCTGGTTGCGGCCGAGCGCGGCGATCTCGTCGGGTGAGTCGGGCGGGCTGTCGCTGAGCAGGCACTGCAGCAGGAACACATCCAGGAAGCGCAGCGTCTGCGCCGCGATGCCCAGCGGCTCGAACGGGTCGAGGTCCATGCAGCGCACCTCGATGTACTCGACCCCGCGCGTACGCAGCGCATGCAGCGGGCGTTCGCCGGCCTGGATCACGCGCTTCGGGCGGATCGTGCCGTAGAACTCGTTCTCGATCTGCAACAGCGTGGTGGCGAGCTGCATGTAGTCGCCGCCCGGGCCTTGCACCCCCAGCCGTGAATACGCCGGGTAGGGCCGCGACAGCGCTTCTTGCAGCGACTCGGCATAACTGTCCAGGCAGTTGTAGCTGACCGCCAGCGCCGATTGCGCGTCGCTCTTGTAGCCGAGCCGGCCCATTCGCAGCGAGGTCGCATGCGGCAGGAAGCGGGTGCCGTTGGTCAGCGCCTGCAGCCCGTGGTCGCGGCCGTCGACGAAGGTGCGACAGACCGCGGGCGAGGCGCCGAACAACAACAACAGCAGGAAAGAGCGGCGCCTGAAGTTGCGGATCAGCGCGAAGTGTTCGTCGTTGGAAAGGCCGGGCAGCGACCAGTTGTAGTGGATGCCGGCAATGGTCTGCATGCGCCGCCCGTAGCGGTGGCCGAGTCCCATGCGGTAGACGCTCTTGGCCCGGCCGACGTTGCTGGCGCCGTAGCGCGCCAGCGGAATCGTCTCGTCGGTGGGCAGCCCGCAGGGCATGCTGCCGACCCACAGCCGTTCATCACCGGCCGCGGCCAGGCTGCGGTAGACGAACTGGTGCACCCGCTGCAACTCGCCCAGGCAGTCGTCGACACCGGCATGCACGCCGGTGATCAGCTCCAGCAGGCTTTCGCTGTAATCGGTGGTGATGTGCGGATGCGTCAGCGCCGAGCCCAGCGCCGCCGGGTGCGGCGTCAGCGCCAGCGCGCCGCTCGGCTGCGCGCGCAGGCTTTCCTTTTCGATGCCGCGGCGGATTCCGCGCAGGCGCTCGGCCGAGAAGCTGCGAAGACGGTCTTGCAGGGTCATGACGAGAGTCTCGGGCCGGCTTGCGGCAAGTGACGGGAGCAGGGGCAGGGTGCGAAGCCTAAAGCCTGCCGGAATTCGCCGCTGGCGTGCGGTCAGCCGCACGCGCGTTCGGCGCGACGTCAACGCAAGTTCGGCGCAACTTCAGGGAACCCGCACGAAACGCAGCGTCATGCGATCACTCTCGCCGATGGCGGCGTAGCGGGTGCGATCGACATCTTTGTTGGCATAGCTCGGCGGCAGCGCCCAGACCCCACCGGCGTGGTCGGCGGTGTCCTTCGGGTTGGCGTTGATCTCGCTCGACGCGTCCAGCCTGAAGCCGGCCGCCTCGGCCAGCTTCACGACATAGGCGGTGTGCAGATAGCCGCTGCTGGCCTTCGCATCCTGTGGCATCGATGGCGGCAGCCGGTGGTCGACCACGCCGAACACGCCGCCCGGCTTCAGGCTGCGGTGGACGGCGGCGAACACCGCAGACACGGCGTCGTCACCCTCCGCCGCCCAGTTGTGGACATTGCGAAAGGTCAGCACCAGGTCGGCAGTACCTGGCGGCACGAAGTTCAACTCGCGCGGTGACTCGAAAACGCTGCGCACGGCGCGGTCGTAGAGCGTGGGCTTCGCCGCAAGCCGAGTCGTGAAACGGGCCGCACTGCGGCGGTAAACCACATCGACCGATTCCGGGTCGTCGGCAGCCAGCACCAGACGCCCGCTGTCACGCAGATAGCCGGCCAGGATCTCGCTGTACCAGCCGCCACCGGGGCTCAGCTCGACCACCGTCATGGCCGGCTGCAGGCCGAAGAAGCGCAGCGTCTGCAGCGGGTGGCGGGCCGGGTCGCGCGCCACGTAGGCGGGTGTGCGCAGCGGATTGTCGACCGCGGTCTGCAGGGAATCGGATGCCTGTGCAAAGACGCCCGAATTGGCGGCAACGCCAAGCAGGATCGTCAAAGCGGTTGCCCGCACGGGTACCCACCATCGTTTCATCGCTGAACCCGGTTTTGTCGCAGGGGTGGATGGTGACACGGCTGCACGCCATGGATGTGAATGCGTCACACGGTGGTTGCGACCGATGGCGTGGCGCCTCGGCGCAGCGGGCGGCACAGTGGCTCCCATCGTTTCCCCCGTCTCATTCACTACCCGAGCCCACCATGCATGCTGCCACCCTCCCCCTTCACACCCTGGCGCCTTCGCAGCCACTGCGCCTACCCAGCACCGAGCAAGGGCTGCGCTATGCGATGACCTACTGGTCGGCCGCCGCGCGCAGCCTGTTCGGCGAGCACCGGGTGCGTTCGGCCGCGGCTGGCCGCTACGCCACGGCTTTCGAGATGAGCGACGCGCTGCGCCAACGCTGGCACGACCTGTTCACCGACCACCGCGGTGGTGTGCCGGTGGGTTGCCCGCTGCTGTACAGCCAGAGCGTGGGCACGCTGCTGTACGCGCGGCTGTTCGCCGATCTGGGGATCAACCTGCGCCACCTGTTGCACCTGAAGCACAGCGTCACCCATCCGTTGGGCACCGCAGCCTACCTGGCGGCCGGGCGTCAGGTATTGGCTTGCCGGGTCAAGCGCTGCGTGCGGGCGGGCCCGGCGCGGGTGCTGGTGCTGCTGGAAACTCAATTGACTGACGAGCAGGGCCGCACCGTGGCCATGGTCGAAGACGGCTTTATGGTGCGCAACGTGCCACTGGCCGACGTGGCCGCGGCGGAGCCCGACCGCGTGCTGCTGCGCGAACTGATGGACTTGCGCCGCCGCCGCACCGCCATCGACTCAGCGGCCTCGACTGCAAGGCGCGCGTGGCTGCCGATTGCGCCCGATCTGGCGCAGCGCTTCGGGCGTGTCTCCGGCGACCTGAATCCGATCCACACTGGGGGTCTGTGCTCGCGGTTGCTGGGCACCGAGTGCGCTTCGGTGCAGGGGCTGTACCTGCGCAACCGCGTGGTCCGCAAACTGGGCCACTGGGGTCTGGCGCCTGAACGATTCGAGATCACGTTCACGAGCCCGGCCTATGTCGGCCAGACCCTGCAGCTGCGTCAGCACGGCCCGGCCTTCGAGGTCGTCGACGGCCAGGACCGATTGGTGGCCCACGGACAGTGCTGACCGCTCAGCCGCGCCGGCGACGCCGGGCCAGGAAGCCCACTGCCAGCAAGCCGCCGGCCAGCAGCGCGCAACTGGAGGGCTCGGGCACCGCGGCTACCGCGAAAGAGATGCGTTAGACGTCGGTGCCGCCGGTGAGCTGGCTGTCGAAGGTGTAGCCGCCGGCGGTGGCTTGACCGTTGAAGCCGTAGAGCTCGGCGAAGTTGCGCGCCACCACCGAATTCTGCGGCGTGCGCAGGTCGTTGTTGCCGTTGACTAGGAAGGCCGCGGCGGCCAGATCAAAGGATTCAGAGCCAGCGTCCCAAATGTCACTGGATTTCTGGCCGATGGTGGTGATGGCCAGGCTGCCGTTTGCGTTGAAGAGCCGGTACGCGGTGGGCGAATCGTTGCCGATGAAGAAGTCGTTGCTGGGCACCGTCATGGCGGCGAAGGTGAAGTACGGGTTCACCGACGGGTCGACCGTGAACGTGGCGCTGCGGTTCTGGCCCGGCAGCAACGGGTTGTCGATCGAGCCGATGGTGGCCGTGGGGTCGGCGGCCGCAAAAGCCGGCAACCAGGCCGAGCCACTGCCGCCTTCGGCAATGGAGATGATCGGCGCGGTGGCGACATCGCCCAGATTGAAGGCGTCGAAGCTGCCGTTGTTGAAGCCCAGGCTCAGCGGCGCAAAGCTGATGCTGTTGGTGGGCGCCAGGTTCTGGATCGTGACCGTGACATTGACGGGCACGGCGCTGGCAGCACCGGCGGCGGTGATCGCAGCCAGAACGGCCGTGGTTCGGATCGAGATGCGGGCCGACTGGCGCGTCGACTGGC
The DNA here is from genome assembly GCA_030853725.1 of Pseudomonadota bacterium. Classification (GTDB taxonomy): domain Bacteria; phylum Pseudomonadota; class Gammaproteobacteria; order Burkholderiales; family Burkholderiaceae_C; genus Rubrivivax. Next base: position 6,683 of record JALYUN010000003.1, read on the forward strand.
GGGTCGACTTGCGAAAAAGGGACGAGCTGTTGGACATGCTTCACTCCTGAAAGGATCGTGGACACGCACCCAATGCGGGTTGCGCAGGCTGGGGTGCACCCGGCGGGTCCAGCCGATGTTCGGTCGGTGCTGACCCAAGCTGCTCTCACCGCCATCGAGCCGCCCCCCTCGACCCGGGGGGTCGGGAGGCATGGGCAACACCCACTCCTGCGGGCCGATCAGGCGATCTGATCGGCCTCGATCTGCAAACTGCGCCGCCGCGCCCCGCCGGTGGCGACGCTGACGGTCAGGCGCAGGCTCTGCCCGACCGGCACGCTGCGGCTGAAGCGGTAGTCGAGCCCGTCGAACTGACCCGGGTTGTGGGTCGGCACGCGGCGGCGCCACTGTTCGGTGCCGTTGGCCTGGACCGTCATCTGATGCCAGGCTTCGCCAGTTGCGCCGCGTGGGTTACCGACCGCTGGCAAGGCAACGGTCATCGCGCAGGCGATCTCGAAGCGCCGCTCGCGGCGGGCGTCGGCCGGGATCACGAGCGTCGCCACGGCGCTGTCGCCGCCGTCGATCGCCCAACGTTCGGGTACGGTCACCATGGCGCAGTCTGCTGCAAAGTCAAGGGCCGGCTAGCATACAAAGCCGTAGCGCACGTGCCGCCGGCGCGACTTTCGCAAGCGGCAGTGGTCGTTGTAAGACAGCGCACGCTGGCACGACCCGTTCTTGCGACCGTTCTTCACGCCGGTCTTTGCTTGCCGCCCCGCTCGTTACCCCGTCCCTCCGCTGGAGCCCTGCCCGATGCACGCCACCCTGCCGCTGCTGGCCGCCACCGACTTTCCCGCGTTGCGACGCCAGAGCTTGCAGACCCTGCAGGTCAACCTCGGCTACAAGTGCAACCAGAGTTGCCTGCACTGCCACGTCAATGCCGGCCCGAACCGCACCGAGATGATGGACGAATCCATGGTCGATCTGGTGCTGGAGGTGTTGCGCGTGCGCCGGGTCCAGACCCTGGACCTGACTGGCGGCGCGCCCGAGCTGAACCTGAACTTCCGGCGCCTGGTAACAGCCGCCAGAGCGCTGGGCGTGCGCGTGATCGACCGCTGCAACCTGACGATCCTGTCCGAGCCCGGGCACGAAGATCTGGCGGCTTTCCTGGCAGCCGAAGGGGTCGAGGTGGTGGCGTCGATGCCCTGCTATTCGGTGGCCAACGTCGACCGCCAGCGCGGTGAAGGGGTGTTCGACCTCAGCATTGTTGGCCTGCAGGCGCTGAACGCGCTGGGCTACGGCCAACCCGGGTCGGGGCTGGTGCTGAACCTGGTCTACAACCCGCAAGGCCCTGCACTGCCGCCGCCGCAAGCACCGCTGCAGGCCGATTACGAGCGCGAATTGCACCAGCACTTCGGCATCGTCTTCAACGAACTGTTCGCGCTGACCAACATGCCGATCCAGCGTTTCGGCAGCACCCTCATCAGCAAGGGCACGTTCCGCGGCTACATGGACTTGCTCAAAGGCGCCTACCAGGCCCACAACCTGCCGACGGTGATGTGCCGCAGCATGGTCAGCGTCGACTACCAGGGCGACCTGTACGACTGCGACTTCAACCAGATGCTGGGTTTGCCGGCGCGCATCGGCAGCAGCAGCCGCCCGCATCTGCGCAGCCTGTTGAAGGAAGGCGGCGCTGGTGACTCGATCCGTGTGGCCGACCATTGCTACGGCTGCACCGCCGGCCAGGGCAGCAGTTGCGGTGGCGCGCTGGCCGACACCGCGCCGCTGGATCAAGCGGCCTAAATAGGACGCGCGCTGCGCACCGCGGCCGGCTCGGCGATGCTGTCGTTGATCGTGCCGATGCTGGACGAAGCGGCTGGCATCGGCGCCCACCTGCAGGCCCTGCAACCGTTGCGCGCGCGCGGCCATGAGCTGATCGTGGTCGACGGCGGCAGCCGCGACGCCAGCCTGGAACTGGCCGAACCGTGGTGCGACCAGTTGTTGCGAAGCGACCGCGGCCGAGCGCGCCAGATGAATGCCGGTGCTGCCCACGCCCACGGCGACGCGCTGGTCTTCTTGCATGCCGACACGCGGCTGCCGCCCGACGCCGATGCCGCCATCGAAGCCGCGCTGCGGGCGGGCGCCGCGTGGGGCCGCTTCGATGTCTGCATCGAAGGCCGTTCGCGCTGGTTTCCAGTGATCGCGGCGCTGATGAACCTGCGCTCGCGCCTGAGCGGGATCGCCACCGGCGACCAGGCGATATTCGTGCAAGCGGCGCTGTTTCGCCGCGTCGGCGGCTTCGCCGAAGTGCCGCTGATGGAAGACGTGCAGCTCTCGCGCCGACTCAAAACGATCAGCCGGCCGGCCTGTTTGCGACAGCGGGTGCTTACATCCGGACGCCGCTGGGAAACCCGCGGCGTGTGGCGCACGATCTGGCTGATGTGGCGCCTGCGCTGGCGCTACTGGCGCGGCGCCAACCCGGAAGCACTGGCGCGGGCCTACCGTTGAGCCCGTCGACGGCGGATTTCCGGGTTGCGCTGATGGCCAAGGCCCCGGTGGCCGGCTTTGCCAAGACCCGGCTCGTTCCGGCGCTGGGCGAGCAAGGCGCGGCCTTGTTGGCACAACGTCTGCTGTGCCATGCGCTGGCCCAGGCAGCTGATGCCGGCGCGCGGTCGATCACGCTGTGGGTAACGCCCGATGCCGCCCACCCGGCTTTCGTCGATGCGCAGCGACAGCACGGCGTCGCCATTGAAACCCAGTACCACGGCGACCTGGGCGCGCGCATGGCCCGGGTCTTCGAAACCGGATTCGAAGCCGACCCGCGCCCGCTCTTGCTGATGGGTACCGACGCGCCCGCACTCGACGCCGCTCTGCTGCGCCGCGCCGCCGCCACGCTGGCGAACCACGACGCGGTCTTCGTGCCGGCGCTGGACGGCGGCTATACGCTGGTGGGCTTGCGTGCAGCGCCGCCCGCGTTGCTGCAGGCGCTGTTTGCCGACCTGCGCTGGAGCACGCCAGAGGTGATGCAACAGACCCGCGACCGCCTGCGGGCCAGTGGCTATCGGCATGCCGAACTGCCGGCGGTGGCCGACATCGATGAGCCGGCGGATCTGGTACATCTGCCCCCCGGTTTCAACTGAAGCACGCGACGAACGCGCCGGGTGCGTGCCACAGACGGCGGCAGCGTCGACAATCACCGCCCGACCCGCTGCCCGTTCATCCGAAGACGACATGCAAGAAACCCTGCCGCCTGCCGACAATCCGACGCCCACCGACCCCGCGCCGGTGTCCGACGCGTTGCCGAATGAAAATGTGCCGAGCGCTCCGGCCGAGGTCGAAGCCGAGGTCAAGGTCGAGCCCGATAACGAAAAAGTGGCCGCAGGTGCGGCTGTAGACCCGACGGCCGCCCCGACCGAACGGCCCACCGAAAGCCCGACCGAAACCAAGATCGATACGTCGGCAGACACCACCACTCCCGAAGCGGATCACGCCGCACCCAAACCCGCCGCGCTGCCGCCGGTGCCGGACCTGGCGCCGGCCGCCTGCGCTGCGCTGCTGGCCCAGCACTTCCCGGCGCTGTTCGGCAAAGGCGTGTTCCTGCCGATCAAGCTGCGGATCCAGGCCGACATCCAGGCTCGCGTGCCGGGGGTCTTCAACAAAAAGACGCTGTCGATCTTCCTGCACCGCCACACCACTGGCACTGCCTACATCAAGGCGCTGGTGAAAGCCACGCAGCGCTTCGACCTGGAAGGCCAGCCGGACGGCGAGATCGCAGCCGAGCACCACGAAGCCGCGGTGGCCGAACTGGCACGGCGGCGCGAGATCGTCGACGGCCGCCGCGCGCAGGAGCGCGAAACCCAGCGCGCGAAGCAACAGGACGAGCGCAACGCGGCGCGGAAAGCGCAGCAAGCGCGCGAAGCAGCGCAACACAGCGCCGAACACGAAGCGCGCCGCGAGCGCGCCGCGTTGCTGCGCGCCTTCGAAAGCAGCACCCTCACGCGTGCCAATTTCTGCGCCTTGAAAGGCATTCCCGAAGACACCCTCGACGCGCGGCTGGATCAGGCCTGGCACGAACGCGAAGCGCGGGCCCACGAAGCGCCGCCACGCCCAACCGTGGCCCAGCGCCGGCCGGAAGAACGCAGTGCCCGTGGTGAACGCGAAGGACGCGGCGACCGCCATGAACGCGGTCGGTCACGCGG
>JALYUN010000009.1 GCA_030853725.1 Pseudomonadota bacterium
GAGCGCGCAGACCCAGGCGATGCCCGGCGCCATCACGCGCAGGGTTTGCGGTTCGGGCCCGACGCCGAGCGGAAACAGGCTGGCTGCAACGACGAAGAAGGCCACCGGCAGCCAGGCGTCGATGGGACGGCGCGCGGCGCTGGCGCGGTTGGCGCTGCCGCAGCCGCCGTCGGTGTGGTTGCTCGACGAGCCTTTCGACGCGCTCGACGACGACGGCATCCAGCGCCTGAACGAGCTGCTGGCAGAACAGGCGCTACGTGGCGGCAGCGCGTTGCTGACGAGCCATCAGCCGCTCGGCCTGCAGCAGCCCACGCCCATGATCTTCGACCTCGATGCCGCGCTTGCCGTTGCCACCCGAGCTGCCGCCGCCCCCGCACGATGAGGGCGTTGTTCGTCGCCATCCTGCGGCGCGAGCTGCGGCTTGCCGCACGCCGCCCGATCGACGCGTGGTTGCCGGTGGCTTTCTTCGTGGTTGCAGCCAGCCTGTTTCCGCTGGGTGTCGGGCCGGAACCGCAGACCCTGCGCGTGATGGCGCCGGGCATCGCCTGGGTCGGTGCGTTACTGGCCCTGATGCTGTCGGTGCAGCACCTGTACGCCGGCGACCATGCCGACGGCTCGCTCGACCAGATGCTGCTGGCACCGCAGCCGGCGCTGGTGCTGGTGCTGGCCAAGAGCGCGGCGCACTGGCTGATCCACGGCCTGCCACTGATCGTGGCGACGCCGCTGGTGGGGCTGATGTTCGGCCTGCCGGGCGCTGCGATCTCGGTGCTGGTGGCCGGGCTGCTGCTGGGCACGCCGATCCTGAGCCTGCTGGGCGGACTGGGTGCCGCGCTGACGCTGGGCCTGCGCAGCGGCGGCATGCTGCTGATCCTGATCGTGTTGCCGCTGGCGACGCCGGCGTTGATCTTCGGTGCCGGCGCGGTCGCCACCTTCGAAGCCGGCCTGTCGCCGTCGGGTCACTTGTCGTTGCTGGCGGCGCTGTTGATCGGGACATTGCTCGGTGCGCCGCTGGCCACCGCGGCGGCCTTGAGGATCTCGACCGAATGACCTTGCGTTCTGCTGGCTCATGAAATTCACCACTTTCGCCGCCCCTTCGCGTTTCTACGGTCTGGCCGGTGTCGCGCTGCCGTGGCTGTGGCTGCTGACGCTGCTGCTGGCCGCAGCCGGGCTCTATATCGGTTTCTTCGTCGCGCCCACCGACGCTACCCAGGGCGATTCGTATCGGATCATCTTCATCCACGTGCCGGCGGCCTGGATGTCGATGGTGCTGTACCTGGCGATGGCCTTCTGGGCCGCGATCGGCTGGGCCTTCAACGCGCGCATGGGCTCGATGCTGGCGCGCGCCATCGCCCCCACCGGCGCGCTGTTCACGGTGATTGCGCTGTGGAGCGGCGCGCTGTGGGGCAAGCCGACCTGGGGCACCTGGTGGGTTTGGGACGCGCGGCTCACCTCCGAGCTGATCCTGCTGTTCCTCTATCTGGGTTATCTGGCACTCGTCAACGCCATCGACGACCCGCGGCGCTCGGACCAGGCCGGTGCCCTGCTGGCGTTGGTGGGTGCCATCAACATCCCCATCATCTATTTCTCGGTGCGGTGGTGGAACACGCTGCACCAGGGTTCCACCATCAGCGCCACCGCGGCGCCGAAGATGGTCAGCACCATGTTGAGCGCCATGTTGTTGATGACGCTGGCCTGCTGGGCCTATGCCTTTGCCGTCGTCTTCATGCGGGCCCGCGCGATCGTGCTGGAACGCGAGCGCGGCAGCACCTGGGTGGCAGAACGCCTGGCATCGACAAAGTCGGGAACGAATCGGGGCTTCGGATGATCTGGCACAGTGCCGCCGACTTCTTCGCCATGGGCGGCTACGGCCTCTACGTCTGGGGCTCGTATGGTCTGACCCTGGTGCTGATGCTGGGCGAGCCCTGGCTGGCGGCAAGGCGCACCCAACGCGCTTTGCTTGACGCCGAGCAGGGTGCGGCCAGCGCAGACGACTAGCATTCGCAAACCTTTTGTGATGATTCCTACCCGCCGATGAAACCGCGATACAAACGCCTGGCCCTGGCCGGTGGCCTGCTGTTGTCGGTCAGCGCCATTGCGGCACTGATCTTCAACGCCTTCCAGAGCAACCTGGTGTTCTTTTATTCGCCGACACAGGTGCTGGCCCACGAGGCCCCGCCCAACCGCAGCTTCCGCCTGGGCGGGCTGGTTGAGGCCGGCAGTCTGAAGCGCGAAGGCGTCACGGTCGACTTCATCGTCACCGATACCGCGCAGCGCGTGCCGGTGCGCTACAGCGGCATTCTTCCGGACCTGTTCAAAGAGGGCAAAGGCGTGGTTGCCCAGGGGCAGCTCCAGGGATCGACCTTCGTGGCACGCGAAGTCCTGGCGAAGCACGACGAAAACTACATGCCGCCCGAAGCCGCCGAAGCGTTGAAGCGTGCCCAGCAACACCGACCCCTGCAGTCCGAGAGCGTGGTCATGACAGAGAAGCCGCAGCCATGATCCCGGAACTCGGCCATCTGGCGCTGTGGGCCGCCTTCGCCATTTCCGTCGTGCTCGGGGTGGTGCCGATGGTCGGCGCGCAAACCGGCCGCGTCGGCTGGATGGCACTGGCGCGGCCGGCGGCTTATGCGTTCGGCGCTTGCATCGTCATCTCTTTCGCCTGCCTGGCCGCCAGCTTTTTGCGGAACGACTTCTCGGTGCTGTATGTAGCCGAGCATTCGAATTCGGCGCTGCCGGCGATCTACCGCTTCACCGGCGTCTGGGGCGGGCACGAAGGCTCGCTGCTGCTGTGGGCGTTGATGCTCAGCGTGTGGACGATCGCGGTGGCGCGCTTCAGCCGCTCGCTGCCGCTGCCGGTGCTGGCGCGCATCCTGTCGGTGATGGGGCTGATCGCCGTCGGCTTCCTGCTCTTCATGCTCATCACCTCGAATCCGTTCGAGCGCCTGTTTCCGGCCGCGCCCGATGGCCGCGACCTGAACCCGCTGCTGCAGGACCCGGGCATGGTGATCCACCCGCCCATGCTCTACATGGGCTATGTGGGCTTCTCGGTGGCCTTCGCGTTTGCGGTGGCGGCGCTGATCGGCGGCAACCTCGACACCCAGTGGGCGCGCTGGACCCGACCCTGGACGGTGGCGGCCTGGATGTTCCTCACCGTCGGCATTGCGCTCGGCTCGTGGTGGGCCTACTACGAACTCGGCTGGGGCGGTTGGTGGTTTTGGGACCCGGTCGAGAACGCTTCGTTCATGCCCTGGTTGGTGGGCACGGCGTTGATCCATTCGCTGGCGGTCACCGAGAAGCGCGGCGCCTTCAAGTCGTGGACCGTGCTGCTGGCGATCATGGCGTTTTCGTTGTCGCTGCTGGGGACCTTCCTGGTGCGCTCGGGCGTGCTGTCGTCGGTCCACGCTTTCGCGTCGGATCCCACGCGCGGGCTTTTCATCCTGGTGTTTCTGAGCGTCACGGTGGGCGCGTCGCTCACGCTTTATGCCTGGCGGGCGCCGAAGGTCGGTCTGGGCGCGCGTTTCGAGATGGTCTCGCGTGAGACCTTCCTGCTGGCCAACAACGTGATGCTGGTGGTGGCCATGGGCGCGGTGCTGCTCGGCACCCTGTACCCGCTGGCGCTCGACGCGATGGGGCTCGGCAAGATCTCGGTCGGCCCGCCGTATTTCGATTCGGTCTTCATGCCGTTGATGGCGCCGCTGGTGTTCCTGATGGCGATCGGCCCGCTGGCGCGCTGGAAGCAGACCACGCTGCCCGACCTGGCGCGGCGGCTGCGCTGGGCCGCAGTCGTGGCCGTTGTCGCGGCGCTCGGCGCGGGGCTGGTGGCTGGCGGCCATGGCCGGATGGGCCTGGTGTCCACGCTCGGCCTGCTGATGGCCTTCTGGCTGGTGGCCGGCATTGCCACCGACCTGTGGGAACGACTGCGGCCGCAGCACGGCGCGGGCGTGGCGCAGCGCTGGGCGCTGCTGCCGCGCGCCACGATCGGCATGTTGCTGGCGCACCTGGGGGTGGCGGTCTTCATCTTTGGCGTGACGCTGGTCAAGGGCTACGAGGTCGAGCGCGACGTCAAGATGCGCATCGGCAGCACCACCACCATCGACGGCCTGCACTTCACCTTGCGCGGCCTGCGCGACGTCGAGGGGCCGAACTACACGGCGGCGCAGGGCTGGGTCGAAGTCACCAAAGGCGCGCCCGGCCAGGAAAGCAAAGTCGCCGACCTGCTGCCGGAAAAGCGCATGTACCGGGTGCAGCAGAACCTGATGACCGAAGCCGCAATCCGCACCCGGCTCACGGGCGACCTGTATGTTTCGCTGGGTGAGCAGCTGCCCGACGGCGCCTGGACCGTGCGGGTCTACGTCAAGCCGTTCGTGAGCTGGATCTGGTTCGGTTGCCTGATGATGGCGCTGGGCGGCGGCGTGGCCGCCACCGACCGGCGCTATCTGAAGCCGGTGCGGGCAGCTTCGCGGTCCGACCTGCCGCTGGTCGCCGCAGCAGCCTGAGCCGCCCCCGCTGATTCTGATGAAGAGCCTGAAGTTCGTCGTACCGCTGCTCGCTTTCGTGGCGCTGGCGGTCCTGCTGGGCCTGGGCCTGGGGCGCGACCCGAAGGAAGTGCCTTCGCCATTGATCGGCAAGCCAGCACCGGCCTTCGCGCTGCCCACGCTGGCCGACCCGGCGCAGACCATCGGGCGCAAGGACTTGCTTGGCACCGTCTGGATCCTGAACGTCTGGGCTTCGTGGTGTGTGGCCTGCCGCATCGAGCATCCGCACATGGTCGAATTCGCTCGCCGCACGACCACGCCGATCTACGGCCTGAACTACAAGGATCAGCGCGACGCCGGGCTGCAATGGCTGGCGCAGTTGGGCAACCCGTACAAGGCTTCGCTGGTCGACGCCGACGGCCGTGTCGGCATCGACTTCGGCGTTTACGGCGTGCCCGAGACCTTCATTGTCGACAAGCAGGGCGTGATTCGCTTCAAGCAGATCGGCCCGGTGACGCCCGAAGTGCTGAAGAACCACATCGAGCCATTGCTGGTGAAGTTGAACGCCGAACGCGCACCCGATGCTTAGATGGAGCCTCCAAGCTCACTTCATTCGCTGCCTGCCGAGGGGGCGCTCAGTCCCTTCGGGACGGCCGTGCGGTACTGAGATGGTCCGCTGCGCGCTTTTTGCATTGCTGTGCGCGTTGCTGTTGGGCATAGCGGTGCCAGCCCGTGCCGAAGAAGCCGCGCCGGTGGCCGCCGACCCGGCGCTGGAAGCGCGGGTAATGCAGATCACGTCGGAACTGCGCTGCCTGGTCTGCCAAAACCAGACCATTGCCGATTCCCATGCGGATCTGGCGGTGGACCTGCGCCGCCAGGTGCGTCAAATGGTCGCTGAGGGGCATACCAAACAAGACGTGCTGAATTACATGACCGCGCGCTACGGCGACTTCGTGCTCTACCGCCCGCCGCTCCAGGAGCGCACGGCGCTGCTCTGGTTCGGGCCGGCATTGCTGCTGGTGGGTGGATTGGCGGTGCTGGTGCTGGTGTTGCGCCGGCGTTCGCGTTTGGCGCCCGACCAGTTCGAAGCCGACGAGGCCGACGTGTTGCCGCCGGTCTGATCTTTGCCTCCTTCTACCGACCCGATGACCGAAACGACCACCACGCTGCGTGCGCAGCTGTTGCAACTGCGCGCGGCGCACCGCGCCGGCACGCTCGACGCTGCCACTTACCAGACCGCGCGCGCCCCGCTGGAGCGCCGTTGGCTCGACGCAGCGCTCGATGAACCCATGGGGTCGCCGTCTGCCGCGGTGCCCCCGATCGCGGTGCGTGCCAAGGTCAGTACCCCGGTCTGGGCCGGTGCCGTTGCTTTCGTCGTGCTGGTGGCGGGTGCCGGCTACCTCTGGAAAGGCGTACCCGGCGCCATCGGGCAAGCGCCGGCTGGCTTTACAGAAGGGGCCCCGCCCATCGCCGCGGCCGCGTCGGCACCGCCCAACGTCACGCGCGAGCAGGTCGAGTCGATGGTGGCGCGGCTGGCCGCGAAGCTGCAGGCCGAGCCCGACGACGCCGACGGCTGGGTCATGCTCGGGCGCAGCTACATGGCGCTGGACCGACCGGCCGACGCTACCGGGGCCTACCAGCACGCCATCAAGCTGCGACCGAAAGACGCCGGCTTGCTGGCCGACGCAGCCGACGCCATCGCCGCCGGCAGCCCGACCGGCTTGGCCGGCGAGCCGATGCAGATGATCGATCGCGCGCTCGCACTGGAGCCCGACAACCTGAAAGCGCTGGCGCTCGCCGGCAGCGCGGCCTTCAACCGCGGCGACTACGCCGGTGCGG
>JALYUN010000047.1 GCA_030853725.1 Pseudomonadota bacterium
GGCCAGTAGTTGAAGCGCCGTCAGCCGGTAGCCACTAGCCGTTGCTGGCTGGTGCTGCCGGAATCTTCAACCCGCGCTGCACCGCGGGTCGCTGCACGAACGTCGCCAGCGAGCGTTTGACGTTTGCGAAGCTGTCGAAATCCACCAGCTCGGCTGCGCCGTAGAAACCCACCAGGTTGTTGACCCACGGGAAGGTTGCGATGTCGGCAATGCCGTAGTCGCTGCCCATGATCCACGGGCCGGATTCCAACCGCTGGTCCAGCACCTTCAAGAGCCGCTTCGATTCAGCCACATAGCGGTCGCGTGGGCGCTTGTCTTCGTAGTCCTTGCCGGCAAATTTGTGAAAAAAGCCGAGCTGACCGAACATCGGCCCGATGCCGCCCATCTGGAACATCAGCCACTGAATGGCCTGATAGCGCAGCGCGGGGTCGGTCGGCAGCAACTGGCCGGTCTTTTCGGCCAGATAGATCAGGATCGCACCCGACTCGAACAACGCCAGCGGCTGGCCACCCGGGCCCTGCGGGTCCAGGATCGCGGGGATCTTGTTGTTCGGGTTCAGCGACAGGAATTCGGCTGAGGTCTGATCGTTCTGGTCGAAAGCCACGCGGTGCGGCTCATAGGGCAGGCCGATTTCCTCCAGGCAGATCGACACCTTGACGCCGTTCGGTGTCGGCAGCGAATAGAGCTGCAGGCGGTCGGGGTGGGCGGCGGGCCATTTGCGCGTGACGGGGAAAGTCGAGAGGTCGGACATGGCAATGCACTCCAGCAGGGGCAGGGGCTGGCATTCTGGGCGGGGTGATGAATCGCCGCAGTGGGCTCTCGAAACAACCTGCGAAAAAGTCGCGTGACAGTTAGCACCGTGCGCTGCAGCAGGTGCGCCCCTCGCGCTTTCCCTGATGCGGCTGTGCGGCATCCGCCTATGCTCGTCGGTCGACCGAAGCAGCCCCTGCCAGCTTCCATTCCATCGGAGACTCAACGCATGACCTCACTCAGCCTCACCGTCAACGGCAAGCGTGTCTCTAAAGAGGTGCCGCCCGAAACGCTGTTGTCGGAATTCATCCGAGAACACCTGCGCCTGACCGGCACCCACGTGGGCTGCGATACCGCGCAGTGCGGCGCCTGCACCGTGCACCTGAACGGCGCCGCGGTGAAGAGTTGCAGCGTGCTGGCGATGCAGGCCGCGGGCGCCGAGCTGACGACGATCGAGGGCCTGACCGGTGCCGACGGTGCGCTGCACCCGATGCAGACCGCCTTCAACGACTGCCATGGCCTGCAATGCGGCTACTGCACCCCGGGCATGGTGATGAGTGCCATCGACCTGGTGCAACACCACGACCACAGCAGCGAAGTCAAGATTCGCGAAGCGCTGGAAGGCAACATGTGCCGTTGCACCGGCTACCAGAACATCGTCAAGGCCGTGCAGCAAGGTGCTGTGGCCATGAACACCTAAACCCGGAGCACCCATCACATGACAGCCAGACCAGGTTTCATCGGCCAGAGCGTCAAGCGCCGCGAAGACCATCGCTTTCTCACCGGCAACGGCCAGTACACCGACGACATCACGCTGCAAGGCCAGACCCACGCCGCGTTCCTGCGCAGCCCGCACGCGCACGCGAAGATCACGTCGCTGAACTTCGACGCTGCGGCCAAGGCCGAAGGCGTGCTGGGCATCTACACCGGCGCCGACTTCAAGGAAGTGGGCGGCCTGCCGTGCGGCTGGCTCATCAACAACATCGACGGCACGCCGATGAAGGAGCCCAAGCACCCGGTGTTGGCCGATGGGAAGGTGCGCTATGTGGGCGACCGCGTGGCGCTGGTGGTGGCCGAAACGCTGGAGCAGGCCAAGGCCGCGGCACAGATGATCGAGGTCGACTACGAAGTCCTGCCGGCGGTGATCGACATCGCCGACGTCACGGCTACTGGTGCTGCGGTGCATGACGAAGCGGGCGACAACCGCTGCTTCGAGTGGCGCATCGGTGACAAGGAAGGGGTCGACGCCGCCTTCGCGAACGCGGCCCATGTCACGAAGCTGACCTTGCGCAACAACCGGCTGGTGCCGAATGCCATCGAGCCGCGCGCGGCCAACGCGCAATACAACCCGTCGGACGAGAGCTACACCTTGTACGTGTCCAACCAGAATCCACACGTCGAACGGCTCTTGATGTGCGCCTTCGTGCTGGGCATTCCGGAACACAAGATGCGGGTCGTCGCACCCGATGTGGGCGGTGGCTTCGGCAGCAAGATTTTTCTGTACGGTGAAGAGACGGCGCTGGTCTGGGCCAGCAAGAAAATTCGCCGGCCGATCAAATGGGTGGCCGAACGCAGCGAATCGTTCCTGAGCGACGCCCATGGCCGCGACCACCTGACGACGGCCGAGTTGGCGCTCGACAAAGACCACAAGTTCATCGCCTTTCGGGTCGACACAACCGCCAACCTGGGCGCCTACATCAGCACTTTTGGTTCGGCCGTGCCGACGATCCTCTACGCCACCTTGCTGGCCGGCCAGTACGCCACGCCGAAAATCGTGGCCACCGTCACGTCGGTGTTCACGAACACGTCGCCGGTCGACGCCTACCGCGGCGCCGGCCGGCCCGAAGCCACGTACGTGGTCGAACGCATGGTCGAGACTGCGGCACATGAACTGGGCATCGACCCGGCCGAGTTGCGGCGCAAGAACTTCATCAAGACCTTCCCGTATGCCAGCCCGGTGGGCCTGACCTACGACGTGGGCGACTACGAAGCGACACTGGCGCGTGCGATCGAGTTGGCCGACGTGAAGGGCTTCGCCGCGCGCAAGCGGGCGTCGGAAGCCAAGGGCCTGAAGCGCGGTCTGGGCTACAGCACCTACATCGAAGCCTGCGGCATCGCGCCTTCCAGCGTGGCCGGCGCGCTCGGCGCCCGCGCCGGTTTGTTCGAAGCCGGCGAAGTGCGCGTGCACCCCACCGGCAAGGTGACGGTCTTCACCGGCAGCCACAGCCACGGCCAGGGCCACGAGACCACCTTCGCGCAAGTCGTGGCCGACAAGCTCGGCATTCCGCTGGAAGACATCGACATCCAGCACGGCGACACCGGCAAGGTGCTGTTCGGCATGGGCACCTACGGCAGCCGCTCACTCGCCGTGGGCGGCACCGCCATCGTCAAGGCGCTGGACAAGGTGATCGCCAAGGGCAAGAAGATCGCCGCGCACTTGATGGAAGCGGCCGACACCGATGTCGAATTCGAGAATGGTGAATTCAAGGTCGCCGGCACCGACAAGAGCGTGCCCTTCGCCACTGTGTCGCTCACCGCCTACGTGCCACACAACTTCCCGCACGACAAGCTGGAGCCGGGGCTGAACGAGAACGCCTTCTACGACCCGAGCAACTTCACTTACCCGGCCGGCAGCTACATCTGCGAAGTCGAGGTCGACCCGGCGACCGGCCATGTCAGCGTCGAGCGCTTTACCGCCTGCGACGACTTCGGCAATGTCATCAATCCGATGATCGTCGAAGGCCAGGTGCATGGCGGCATTGCCCAGGGCATCGGCCAGGCGCTGATGGAGAACTGCGTCTACGACCCTGCCAGTGGCCAGTTGCTGACCGGCAGCTACATGGACTACGCCATGCCGCGCTCCAGCGACTTGCCGAACTTCACGGTCGAAACCGTCAAGGGGACGCCGTGCAGCCACAACCCGCTGGGCGTCAAGGGTTGCGGCGAAGCCGGCGCCATCGGTAGCCCGCCGGCCCTGATCAATGCGGTCTGCGACGCGCTGGGCGTGAAGGACGTGCCGATGCCGGCTTCGCCGTACAACGTCTGGAAGGCCGTGCAATCCGCCGGCACCGCCGCTGCGGCCGCCTCTGGCGCTGCGCACTGAACCTCACCGGATCGTCACTGGAACACCACCCATGCAAGCATTCGAACTCCACAACCCCAAATCGGTCGCTGACGCGGCCAAGGCCGCAGCGCAGGAAGACGCCAAGATGATCGCCGGCGGGCAGACCCTGCTGCAATCGATGAAGCTGGGGCTGATCGCGCCATCGGCGCTGGTCGACGTCAACGGCATCGAAGCCCTGAAGGGCATCAGCAGCGACGGCAAGAACGTCAAGATCGGCGCTGGCTGCACCCACGCCGAAGTCGCGGCTTCAAGGGAAGTGCAGCGAGCGATCCCGGCCCTGGCCGAACTGGCCGCCCACATCGGCGACCGCCAGGTGCGCAACCGTGGCACGCTCGGTGGCAGTCTGGCCAACAACGACCCGGCGGCTTGCTATCCGACAGCGGTGCTGGGGCTGGGTGCCACGGTTCACACCGACCAGCGCCAGATCAAGGCCGAGGACTTCTTCACCGGCATTTACACCACCGCGCTGCAGGACGCCGAAGTCATCACTGCGGTCAGCTTCCCGATCCCCGAGAAAGCGGGCTGGCAAAAATTCAAGAACCCCGCGTCGCGCTTCAGCTTGGTAGGTGTGTTTGTCAGCAAAGGGCCGGCCGGAACGCGGGTGGCAGTGACCGGTGCGGGTGCGGGTGGCGTGTTCCGCGTCAAGTCGCTGGAAGACAAGCTGGCGACCGACTGGTCGGCGGCTGCACTGAAGGGTGCCACGGTGCCGGCCGACGACTTGAACAGCGACCTGCACGGCTCGGCCGAATACCGCGCTGCGCTGATTCCGGTGCTGGCGGCGCGCGCGGTGGGCTGAGCTTCAATCGGGGCAGATCAGCCGCAACTTGGGATAGTAGCTGCGGTATGCCGCCGGGTCGCGCGTCAGCACGCTGAGGTTGGCCACCGCGGCATGCGCTCCGATGTAGAAGTCGGGCATCGGGCGCGTCTTGGCGCCGCCGCGGCTGCGGTAGGCGGTGAATGCCCGTGCTGTCAGCGCGGCACACCCCCAAGGCAAAGCACTGCGTTTGGCCTCGAAAACATCGAGCACGTCGTCGATCGCTCGCGGGTCGGTACCAAGCAAGAGCAGTTCGGTGTAGATGACGATGTTCAAATGGAGCGGTGCGCGTTGAACGCAGGTTTGGAGCTGAGCCAAGGACCAAGCCTGCCAATCGCTGTTGCCGTCCATGCAGTCGATCCAAACGTTCGTATCGACCAG
>JALYUN010000060.1 GCA_030853725.1 Pseudomonadota bacterium
CCTGTCGAAGAACCGAATCGACACGGCCACCTTGAAGTTCCTGCTGGACCTGGCGCGGGAGTGCGGCCTGGAAGCGCAGCGCGACGCCATGTTGCGCGGTGATGCGATCAACACCACCGAAGGCCGCGCGGTGCTGCACACGGCCTTGCGCGCACCGGCCGGCAGCGGGCTGCACAGCGCCGAGGTGCAGGCGGTGCTGACGCCGCTGCTGGAATTTGCCGAACAGGTGCGCGGTGATGCGGCCTTCACCGACATCGTCAACATCGGCATCGGCGGCAGTGATCTGGGCCCGCAGATGGCGGTGCTGGCGCTGGACAGTTACGGCGACGCGGCGAAGCGCCGTCTGCACTTCGTCAGCAATGTTGACGGCCACGACATTGCGCCGCTGCTCGAGCGTCTTTCCCCTTCACACACGCTCTTCATCATCGCCAGCAAGACCTTCACCACGCAAGAAACGATGGCCAACGCGCAAGCCGCGCGGAACTGGTTCACGCGCAGCGGGGGCACCGACGTGGCGCGCCACTTCTGCGCCACCACCAGCAACGTCGAACGTGCGGCCGAGTTCGGCATCACCACCACCTTCGGCTTCTGGGACTGGGTGGGTGGGCGCTATTCGCTCTGGAGCGCGATCGGGTTGCCGATCGCCATCGCCATCGGCCGCGACCGCTTCCGCGAATTCCTGGCGGGCGCCCACGCCATGGACCGGCACTTCGCCGAAACCCCGTTGCCGAAAAACCTGCCGGTGCTGATGGGTCTGCTCGACATCTGGTACCGCAACTTCCACGGTTTCACGAGCCGCTGCATGGCGCCCTACCACCAGGGCCTGAAGCGCTTGCCGGCCTATCTGCAGCAGTTGGAGATGGAAAGCAACGGCAAGCGCGTCGACCTGGAAGGCGAGCCCGTGCCCTTCGGCACCAGCCCGGTGGTCTGGGGCGAGCCCGGTACGAACGGGCAGCATGCGTATTTCCAGATGCTGCACCAGGGCACCGACGTGATTCCGGTGGAGTTCATTGCCGTGAAGCAACCCACCCACTCCTTGGCGAACCAGCACACCCTGCTGCTGGCCAACTGCCTGGCGCAGAGCCAGGCGCTGATGCAGGGCAAGACCGCCGCCGAAGCGCTGAAAGACAAGGCGCCGACCGCCGGCGCCGACATCGACCAGGCCGTGCTCGCTAAGCACCGCAGCTTCCCCGGCAACCGCCCGAGCACCACGCTGCTGCTGCAGGCACTGACGCCACGTTCGCTGGGCGCGCTGATTGCGCTGTACGAACACCGCGTGTTCACCAGCGGCGCGCTGTGGCACATCAACAGCTTCGACCAGTGGGGGGTGGAACTGGGTAAGGCGCTGTGCAATGCACTGCTGCCGCGCTTCGAGAGCGGCGATGCATCGGGGCTCGATGGGTCGACCGCCGAGCTGCTGCGTCGGTTGCAGCACTAGGCAACGGGCGCCCACTGGCTTACATCTGCCTGAACAAATGAGCGTTGGCGTCGCTCACGCGTAGGGTTTCAGAGCGCTGCCTCAGGTGAAGTTCGAAGTTACCTGCGAGCGTGCGGCGCACGCTCTTGACTGCGTGGATGTTGACGATCACGCCCCGATGGATTTGCCAGAACACCGCAGGATCGAGCTGCTGCACCAGATCCCTCAGCGGTGTCGAGATCAACGATTCTTCGTTTGCCGTGACCACCGCGACATACCGGTGGTCAGCGCGAAAGTAGCAGACATCGTCGACGGTGATGAGCTGGATATCGCGGCCGTGCAGGACCGTGATCCAACGCAGCCGCTTGATCGGGGCGGTGAGCTTGAGTTGCTGCAGCAGGGCGCTCAGGTCGGCGGGCGGCCGGTTCAGCCGCTCCTTGACGCGGCGCAGCGCAATCGCCAGCCGCACGGTGTCCAGCGGCTTCAGCAAGTAGTCGACGGCCCCCTCCTCGAAGGCCTGCACCGCGTAGTGCTCGAATGCGGTGATGAACACCACGTGGGACCGGGCGCCGGCGACCCGCGCGACCTCGATGCCTGAAGGCCCAGGCATCTGCACGTCCAGGAACAACACCCCGGGCCGGTGATGCTCAAGAGCCTGCAGCGCGGCGTGGCCGTCGTGCACGACGGCACAGACGGCAAGTTCCGGCCAAGAACTGGCCAGTGCCTCGCACAGTTCGGCGGCGAGCAGCGGTTCGTCCTCGGCGATCATCGCAGTGAGCATGCAGATCTCCGGTGTCAGGGCTCGACCCCGGCGCCGGGGTCCGCCAAAAACGCTTCTGCCAGCGGCAAGTCCAGCACCAACCGCCGCGGCTTGGAAGTGATCCAGAGCCGGGCCTCTGCTCCGTGCAGCCGTGCGAGGTTGTCGCGCACCGAACCGAGGTCGAGGTGGTCGAGCGCGACCGTGTCTTCGGGCTGCGCGTCGGTCGAGAGCGTCACCATCAGGCGCCCCGCAGCCGCTTCGGCACCGAGCCGCCAGGCCACAGGCGCGACGGCTTCGGCCGCAAGTACGCTGCGCAACATCGGCAGCGCGAGCATCGGAGCGAGCGTTGCCTGTGCCAGTCGCTTGCAGTACCCCACTTCGACACTCGGCAACGCGTGCCCGAGCCCGCGCATGACCTGAAGCCACAGCCGGATCACTTCGAACTCGCGTTCGACGGTCGAGCCGACAGCCGTCCGGCCTGGCAGTATCGCGCGCAGCATTTCGATCAGGTTGGTGAGCAACCGCTGGGCAGCATGCGGGTCGCTTCGCTGCAGCAAGCCGACACGGCCGAGCGTGTCGAGCAGCAATTGGGGTTCGACACGCGCCTGCAGCGCCAGCAATTCGGCGGACTGCAGACGCTGCAGGTCCTGCGCGCGCGCGGCTTCGCTGGCACGCACGCGCTGCGTGGTGCGCTGGCTCGCGCGCCAAAGCGCATAGACGACGATGGCCGTGCCGAACTGGATGCCGACACTGAGCAGGAACCAATAAAACTGACCGACGTGCTCGGTCGAACGGTTGATACGGCCAATCGGCACGTAATTGATCGCCTGCGAGCACACCAGCGCGGCCAGCAGTGCCGCCAGGTAGGCGCACCAGGGGCGCGCTCCGTCGGTGATCGCGGCCTCTGCGGTGCGGATCGCGAACACCAGCGGCAAGGTTCTGCCCAGCAGCCAGGTGAAGAATGTCTTGGCGTAGGTCTTGGCCGGATCGAAGATCGGATTGGTGTGTTCGGTCAGGGAGGCCAGCAAATATCCGCCGCCATTGGCGAATATCAGAAAGAACAGGGCCAGCGCCACGGCGATCAGCACGTCGCGCCGGCCGAACTCGCAGGCCGCTTGGCGCACCCATCGCTGCAGTGGCCCGTGTGTCATGCGGCAAGCTCCGGCAGCACCAGGGTTGCGACCACGCCGCGTGGCTGGTTCACCCGCAGGCTCAGCGACGCGGTCGCGCCGTACGCAGCGCGCAGGCGACCTCGAATGTTTTCCAGCCCCATGCCACCGCCACTGCCGGGCACCACACCGCGCCCGGTGTCGGCGACGCTGACCTGCAACTGCCCGCCAATGGCGCTTGCCGCAAGCCGGATCGTGCCCCCTTCAGGCAATGGATTCAAGCCGTGCTTCAACGCGTTCTCGACCAGGGTCAGCAACATCATCGGCGGCATGTTTCGCGCCTCCAGCGTTGCGGGCACGTCGACTTCGACTTGCAGCCGGGAACCCATCCGCACCCGGTGCACCGCAAGGAAGGCGCGAACCAGCTCGACTTCGCGGCCGAGCGTCGACCGGGTCGCGCGCATGCCTGGCAACGCAGCCTCGAGGTATTGCTTCAGGTCGGCCAGCATGGTCAGACCCGCCTCGGTATCGATGTGCAGCAGGCGGCGCAGGTTGGCCAGCGAGTTGAACAGGAAGTGCGGCTCGATCTGCGCCAGTAGCAATTGAAGTTGCCCGGCCGCGAGCCGACCATCGAGTTCGACGCGTTCGAGCTGCTCTGCGTGAAACGCGTCCGCCACATGTCGGCTCACGCGCACGAACTCGTGCACACCGGCGACCGTGCCTGTGATGACCAGCACTTGGTGCCACTGCGCCAGTCCCGCGAACGATGCCATCGGCGCAGCCTGGCAGCCGCAGATCGCCGGCCCTTGCGTGACCATAAAAGCCCAGCCAGCAAAGCTGGCCACCAGCGCAAGCGCGGCCAGCGCAAGCCAGCGTGATATGCCGCCGCGCTGGGGCAGCCACCTGCGGGACACGAAAACCAGCGTCACGGCAGGTAGAACCCCCACGAGGTGATCGCGCGTGCCGTCGAGAATGTCGCTCAGGACAGTCGTCAATATCGCCGAATGTCTGATCCAGAAACCCAGGCCCTCCTGCAGGACGACGCCGACGGTCAGCGCAAGGGCCAGCCCGACGTCCAGCCCATAGGCTTCGATCCAGGATCGGGTGCGACGGAAGCGGTGCAGGGCCATGGGTTCCACGAGCGCGGATGGGCCACCCGGCAGGATGCGCAACAAACGAAGGAGCGCATGTCCTGGTCCGCGACGGCGTCTTCCATCATCCGACGAAACGGCAGTTCAGACCAGCGCTCGAGCGGGGCAGGCGCCAGCGCCTGCCCATCGGTGCCGCGAAAACGCTTCAGTTCACCACCACGCGCGTGCCAGTCACCGTGCCGCCGAGATGCTCGACCAGTGTGATGCCGTCCGCCGTGTATTGATCGATCGTGAACTTACCGGTGTAGGTGTTGCCGTCGGGGCTCAGCTTGACCGTCTCATGGATGACGCCCGGGCCAAGGTAGGCCGCCGGCAAGACGGGGCCGACCGGCGCAGGCGTGTCCTGGCTGACCCACGCGAGTGCGAGGTGGTTCAGCTTGACGGTCCGATGGCCGGTCTGCTCCCAGACGCCCATGCAGACATCGCCCGTGCTGGGTGCGCGGCCACCGGAGATCATGAATTCGGTACCGTCTGGGTGCCACTGAACGGTTGCGAAGTCGGTCTCGACGCCGGCCGGGATCGGGCCCGGATAGGCTGACCCATCGGAGATGAAGCTCACCTTCCAGAGCCCCACGATCGAGTCCTGGTGCGGCATGCCTGCGGGAATCTCGTGCCAGTTCTGCGGTGAATGGCCATTCCCGCCCGACCAGCCGCAAGCGGCAAATACCGGGCCGACGCCCGCCGACATCAGCACAGCCATCCCCAGCACCCGGATGCCCTTCGGGCAGGCGATGCGATCCTTCCACAGCTTTCCACTCATGATGCGATCCTCTGTTTGGCTCATTGCAGGCTGCGAGCGAAGCCTGTTGGGTCGGCGGCCAGTGGGCGCTGGGTGCCGTGCTCGCCGCGGCATCCTCGGTTTTCGCATCGGCATTTGCCAGAGCAAAGCGGCGAAGCGGTCAGATTCCGACATGAGTTCTTGAAAAACGGGCGTGAATGCGGTGTCACCACGCTGCGCAAATCGGGATGACGTGCCTGACCAAGCACGGGTGGTTGCCAACGGCGCGCTGTGGCACATCCACAGCTTCGATCCGTGCTACGCCGGCTGCGCCCCCAGGCCGAGGCGAAGGGGTGCAGCCGAGTTCGGGGTCAGACTTGCGGCGGCGCGAGCACGAGCCGTCGCTACGAGGTTCTGGCTCTGCGGCGCTGCACCCGCACGCCACCGTTCGGGCATCAAGCTGCTTCGTCGGTCTCGGCTGGTAGCTTCTTCGGCACGCTCGTCGCCGGTTCCCCGCCGGGTGGCGCCAGGTGCGGTGGCGGCACGTGCACGTCGCCCATCCAGGCTTCGAGCAAGGTGACGCCGACCGCCAGCACCACGGGACCGATGAAGATGCCGACCAGACCGAAAGCGAAGATGCCCCCGATCACCCCGGCAAAGATCAACAGCAGCGACAGGTCGGCGCCCATGCGGATCAAGAGCGGTCGGATCACGTTGTCGATCAGCGTGGCGATGGTGCTCCAGATCGCCAACGCGATGCCCACGCCCAGGTGACCGCTCCAGATGGTCCAGATCACCGCCGGCACCAGCACCGGCGCAGGGCCCAACTGCGCCAGGCACATCATGAACATCAATGCGGTGAGGAGTCCGGCGAAGGGCACACCAGCCACTGCCACACCGATACCGCCCATCACCGCCTGGACCGCTGCCGTCACGCCGACGCCGAGCGCCACCCCGCGGATCGCGCCGCCGGCCAATTCAATCGCACCGACCCCGCGGTCGCCACCCAGACGCCGCGCGAAACTGCGCACCGCGCCGGCGGCCTCTTCGCCCGAAGCGAACATCACCGCCGCGATCACCACCGTCACCAGAAACTGCACGATGACGAAACCGATGCCGCCGATCTGCCCGACGAACCAGCGCGTGGCGTCACCGGCGTAAGGCGTCAGACGCGGCAGCAAGTCGCGCAGTCCCATCGCCGTGGCCTGGTCCCACAGGTTCGTCACCGAATTGCCCACCAGCGGCAGATGCACGAGCCAGGCCGGTGGCTGCTCCGGCAAGTGGAAAGTGGCGGCCAGCTTGGCCCAGCTCACCAGTTGCTCGGCGTTGGCTGCAATCGTCACCACCACCAGCGTCAAGGGAATCACGAACAGCAGCAACAGGATCAGCGTCATGGCGATCACCGCCAGTGAACGTCGGCCCCACAGCAAGCGCTGGATGCGGCGCATCAGGGGCCAAGTCGCCACCACCACCATCGTGGCCCAGATGCCGGGGCCGATGAAAGGCCGCAGGATCCACACCGAGGTGCCGATCAGCCCGCCGATGAACAGCACGCTGAACGTGATGCGGGCCAGGTCGGCCATAGGCGTGGCGTGCGGGGGCGGCAGGTTGTCCGGGTCGGACCGGTCTGGCGGCCGGCTCATCGCGGGCAGGAACCCCGGCGCTGGCCGAGGCAGTCGAAGGCGGGCTGGGTCGGCAAGGGGTTGCGGTCGGGCTGAACGAAGCCCGCAAGGATACCGCTGCCGGATGGTCCGACCGGGTGCGGCGGACCTGCTTTCTTTACGGCCTTGTCAAGCCGTGGCCGGACGTGCCCCGGGCCAGAACCGCACCCGGGACCAGCCCGCTTGGGCGCTGCGCCGGCGCCGTTCGAGCGGCGGCACCACCGGCGCTTCCAGCACCACCTGCGGCGGCAGGTCTTCTGCAAACCCTTCACTGCGACACAGGGACGCAGCCGAATCCACGTAGAGGCCCGCCTGCGCATGGCTGCGACAGCGGTCTTCGGGACGCAACGTATCGGACATGTTTCACCTCACGCGTTGATTCAGTGGCTGGCAGAAGGATCTCGCCGGCAACGCGATCTTGCAATCCCTAAATGGCGGGATGATGAAACACGACGCAATGACGGTTTCGCCTTGGAGCCGCCGCGTACCATCGCTGCGCCATGCCCACCACACTCGAAGCACAGCTCGTTGTCGCGATTTCTTCGCGCGCGTTGTTCGACTTCGAACAGGAAAACCGCGTCTTCGAGGCCGGCGACGACCGCGCCTACATGCAGTTGCAACTTGCGCGGGTGGAAGAGCCGGCCGCGCCAGGGGTTGCGTTCTCGCTCGTCAAAAAGCTGCTGGCCTTCAACGATGAGCGCCAGCGCGTCGAAGTGGTGATTCTTTCGCGCAACGACCCGGTCTCCGGGATGCGCGTGTTTCGATCGGCAGAACATTTCGGGCTGGCGGTGCAGCGCGGCGTCTTTACGCGGGGGCAGCCGCCGTGGCGCTATCTGCAACCCCTGGCGGCCAATCTGTTCCTGTCGACCAACGAAGCCGACGTGCGCTCGGCGCTGGCCGCTGGCGTGCCGGCGGCACGCGTTTTTCCCGACAGCGCGCGCGCCTCGGCCGCGCACCCCGGCGAGGTTCGCATCGCCTTCGACGGCGACGCGGTGCTGTTCAGCGACGAGGCCGAGCGCGTCTACCAGTCGCAAGGGCTCGACGCATTCCAGCTACACGAACGCGACCGCGCTGCCACGCCACTGGCACCCGGCCCCTTCAAGCCGCTGCTGCAGGCGCTGCACCGATTACAACAACGCCCG
Organism: Pseudomonadota bacterium; assembly: GCA_030853725.1. Lineage (GTDB taxonomy): Bacteria > Pseudomonadota > Gammaproteobacteria > Burkholderiales > Burkholderiaceae_C > Rubrivivax. Next base: position 7,959 of record JALYUN010000060.1, read on the forward strand.
GCGGCCGGCATGCGGCTGCGCACCGCGCTCGTCACTGCGCGCAGCGCGCCGGCCCATGAACGCGCCGTGCGCACGTTGATGGACTGGCAGATCGAGGTCGACGAAGCGATGTTCCTGGGCGGGCTGCCCAAGGGTCGTTTTCTGCGCGAATTCGAGCCCGATTTTTTCTTCGACGACCAGACCGGCCACATCGAGAATGCCGCCGAACACGTGCCTTCGGGGCATGTGGCGCATGGCATCAGCAATCAGGGGGCCCCAAGCTCGCTGGCGTTCGCTGCCCCCCGAGGGGGGTGCTCCGCCTCCGGCCCGGCGAAGCCGGTTCCGGGGCGGGAAGCTTGATCGGAATCCGGCACGCAGTGATTTCATCCCCGTGCGCGCCACAAGGGCCGCGCACGTCCACTACTCAGCCATTCAAGGCTGTTTGAAATCGCCGCCCCAGCCGATCACGAGTTGATCGGGGTGAATGCGATCCCGCCAGGCGGCGTTGACCTGCTCCAGCGTCAGTGCCTGGATCGCCGCGTCGGTGGCCTGGTCGAAGGCGAAGCTCCGGTCCAGATAAAGGTTGCGCGCCATTGCTCCGGCCACCCCTGCGTCTTGTGCACGCGAGAGCTGGCGGTAGTTGAGCAAGCCGGCCCGGCCGGCGTCGAGTTCGGCCTGCGTGAAGCCGCCTTTTACCGAGCGCGCCAGTTCTTCACGCAGCGCCGTTTCGACCTTGGGCTGGTTCTGCGGCGCAAAGATCGCGCTCAGGTTCCACGACGTGTTCTCGTCGATCGAACTGAAGCCCAGGCTCGAACGCACGTCGTAGCTCAAGCCTTCTGATTCACGGATGCGTTTCCAGAGACGGGAACTGCCACCCTGGCCAAAGATGTAGTTGCCCAGCATCAATGCAGCGTGGTCGGGGCTGCGGTCCGACACCGGCAGCGCCAGCCCGGCCCGCATGTTGGCATTGGCCTTGTCGGGCGTGATGGCGACGAAGCGTTCCGGCGCTTCTTTCACCAACGGCTGCGGCACCCGAACGAACACCGCCGGGCCACCGGACGCCGGCACTGGCCAGTCACCGAATGCGGTCGCCAACGCGGCCTGAACCGCCTTCGGGTCGAAGCTGCCGACGGCGGCGAACTCACCATGGGCCGCGCTGTAGAAGCGCCGCTGGAAATCGGCCACCTTGGCAACGCTCACCGCAGCCACGTTCTGCTGCATCTCGTCGAAGCTCGGCGCGTAGCGCAGGTCGCCACGCGGATACGGGTTGCCGTGACGCTCCAGGCGGTTGCTGATGATGGCGTCGGGTTCCTTGCGCTGGCGCTCGATGCTGCTCTGCCACTGGCGCTGAATCTCGTCCAGCGGCGCGGCCGCGTAAGCCGGGTTGCGCAGCAGCTTGCCCACCAGCTCGATCACGGCCGGCAGGCGGTCACCCTTGGTGGTGATGCCAACCGCCAGCGTTTGCCCACTGCCGCCGAAGGAGACAGACGCTTGCAGCTTGTCGAAAGCGTCGGCGATCTGCTGGCGCGTCATGCCGGCGCCGCCTTTGTCGAGCAGCGCTGCGGCAAAGGTGGAAACCGTCTCTTGCCCGATCATGCTGGCAGCGTCGCCGAAGTGCAGCTGCAGCCGTGCCTGCACCGCGTTGCCGCGGGTGCCCTTGGGCAGCAACGCCACTTCCAGCCCTGAAGCGAGCTTGCTGCGCTGGGTGCGTGCGTCCAGGTTGGCGGGCGTGGCGTCGAAGGACTCGACTGCTTTCGCCATGATGTTGCCTTTGTAACCCGCCAGCAGGGCTTCCACGTCGACGCGTTCGGCCTGCGGCGCGCGGTCGGGCTTGGCGGTCGGCTCGTACAGCCCGACCGTGCGGTTGCTCGGCAGCAGCCAGGTGTCGGCCACGCGCTGCACGTCGGCCAGCTTGAGCTTCCTGACTTCATCGCGCTTCAGGAAATAGAGCCGCCAGTCGCCGACGGCGATCGCTTCGGACAATGCCACGCCGATGCGCTCCGGGTCGCTGTAGCCCTGGTCCCAGTCGTTGAGCCAGGCGGTGCGGGCCCGTTCGACCTCTTCGGCGGTAATCGGCTGGGTGTGCAGCGACTGGACCGCGGCCGCCATCGCGTCGCGCGCCTTGTCCAGGTCCTGGCCGGGCGCGAGTGTGCTGCCTACCAGCATCACGCCGGGCTCGGCCAGGTCCCAGGCGAAGCCGAAACACTGCGCCGCCAGTTGCTTCTCTACGACCTGCTTGTGTAACCGTCCGCCCGGTGTGTCGCCGAGGATGCTGGCGATCAACTCCACCGCCGAGAAGTCCGGTGCAGACCCAGCCGGCACATGAAAGCCCATGTAGACCGTGGGCGTGCCACCGACGCGTCGCACGTCCACCGTGCGTTCACCGTCTTGCGGCGGGTCCAGCGTGTAGGTCGGGGCAATCACGCGGGTCGGCTTCGGGATCACGCTGAAGAACTTGTCGACCCAGGTCAACACCTGCGCGGTATCGAAGCGGCCGCTGATGATCAGCGTGGCGTTGTCCGGCTGGTAGAAACGGTGATAGAAGGCTTGCAGCCGCGGAATGCTGACGTTCTCGATGTCGGTACGCGCACCGATCGTGCTCTTGCCGTAGTTGTGCCACTGGAACATCGCAGCCATGGTTTTTTGCAGCAGCACGCGTCCGGCGTTGTTCTCACCCATCTCGAACTCGTTGCGCACCACGGTCATTTCGGTGTCGAGGTCTTTGCGAGCGATGAAGCTGTTGACCATTGCATCGGCCTGCCAGCTCAGGTACCAGCGCAGATTGGCATCGTTGGCAGCGAAGCTGGCAAAGTAGTTGGTGCGGTCGTAGCTGGTGCTGCCGTTGGCACGCAAGCCGCGTTTGGCGAACTCGCCCAAGAGGTTCTGCGTCGTCGGCGTGCCTTTGAAGAGCAGGTGTTCCAGCAAGTGCGCCATACCGGTTTCACCATAGCTTTCCATGCGCGAGCCAACGTGGTAGGTGACGTTGACCGTGGTGGTGGGCTTGGAGTCGTCGGGCACCAGCAGCACCTGCAGGCCGTTCGGCAGCCGGTACTCGGTGATGCCCTCGACCGAGGTGATCTGCTTCAGCTGGCCCGGCAGGTCGGACGAAGCCGGCGTGACAGACCGCGCGACCGGCTGAGCCGACGCCGCCAGGCACGACAACGACATGATGAAGGCAGCTATCCAGTGAGATTTCATGAGCGGGTGGCGCGCGTGCGGCGTTGGAGGATTCGAAACAGGCGATGAGTGTGGCCCACGCGGCGTACGCACCGCGCAGGTCACGATCGAGTCAGGCTGGGCGAATATGTTCCGTGGCTTTGTATCCCGCCTGCCGCCAGGCCTACCATCAGCCGGCCGACGCGCCTGGAAGCCGAATCAAGGGCCCCCCGATGACCGCACCGCGTCCGAAACCATCACCATCCTGGCTGCGACGGCTGGGCGCGTTGCCGCTTGCGTTGCCGCTGACCTCGCTGCTCACTTTAGCGCTCACTTTGCCGCTGGTGGCCTGCATGAGCGTGGTGGCGCCGAGCCACGCCGCGGTGACGATCAGCCAGCTTTATGGCGGCGGCGGCAACAGCGGCGCCCCGTTTCGCAACGACATCGTCGGCTTCGGTGGCACGGCCAACGACGCCGAAATGGCGCCGGCGCCGGCGCCCTCCGACATGTTGTCGATCGTGCGCAAGGCTAGTGGCAACGGTTACCAGGACACGAGCGACAACCGCAGCGATTTCGTTGCCATCGCACCCAATCCGCGCAACAGCAGCGCCCTGTCGCAACCCTGCAGCAGCACGGGCGGCGGTGGCGGCGGACCAGCGGTGGCGGCTTTGCCGGCGGTGGGGGCGGCCATTTACACCATTCAGGGCCGCGGCGCGAGCAGCCCGCTGGCGGGGCAGAACGTGGTCACCAGCGGCGTCGTCACGCGGGTCAACAACAACGGCTTCTTCATCCAGGACCTGACGGGCGACAACGACCCGGCCACATCGGACGGCATCTTCGTGTTCACCGGCCACACGAACTACCCGGCGGCGGCGGTCGGCAACTTGGTGCAGGTGACGGCCACCGTCATCAAGTTCACCGTCAGCACCACGACCCGCATGGTGGCGCGCCCGGTGACGCACGCGGTGACGGAGCTGAGGAAGGTCAGCACGGTGACGCAAATCGGCAGTGGCTACACGATCACGCCGACGGTCGTGACGTTGCCTGCGGCAGTAGGCGGTGACCTGAAACGCTTCGAAGGCATGCTGGTCACGTTGACCGGCCCCTTCACCGTCAACCAGGACTTCTATCAGGCGCGCTATGGCCAACTCACGCTGGCGGCGGGCGGGCGGCTGGAAACACCGACCAACCGCTACCGCCCCGGTAGCGCAGCGGCGGTGGCGCTGGCCGATGCCGACGCACGCCGGCGGATCGTGCTCGACGATGGTAGCAGCGTGCAGAACCCGGATCCGATTCCTTACCTGGACGCTGCAGGGCTGCCGCGCGCTGGCTACACCACCGGTGCACTCACGGGCGTCATCGACTACGGCCTGGCCACCAGCAGGTCGGCCGGCTCGGCCGACTACAAGATCCACCCCACCGTTGCGCCGGTGTTCATGCCGGGCAACCGGCGCACGGCGGCGCCTGCGCCGGTGGGTGGCAACGTGCGCATCGCCAGCTTCAACGTGCTGAACTACTTCACGGCCTACACCGACGGTGGCGGCACCGGCGTGGGCTAAATCTTGGGTGGCAGCACCACCACCGGCCACTGCCGCGGTGCCGACAACGCAGCCGAGTTCGCGCGCCAGCAAGCGAAGATCGTGGCTGCAATGGCCGCCATCGACGCCGACGCTTTCGGCGTGATGGAGATCCAGAACAACGGCAATGTGGCGGCGGCCGACTTGGCGACGGCGCTGAATGCCCGCGTCGGTGCCGGCACCTATGCCACGGGCAGCCTGCCGGCCGACACCGGCAGCGACGCGATCCGCGTGGCGATCCTCTACAAGCCCGCCAAGCTGCAAGCCGTGGGCGTCGCAGTCAGCGACAACGACCCGGTCAACAACCGACCGACACTCGCACAGACCTTCGCGCTGGCCAGCGGCGAACGCTTCACCTTGTTCGTCAACCACCTCAAGTCCAAGGGCAGCTGTCCGTCACCGGCCGCAGCCGATGTGCGCGGCAACACCGATGTCGGCGACGGCCAAGGCTGTTGGAACTTGCTGCGCAAACAGCAGGCCGCGCGCCTGCGCAGCTTCGTCGCCCAGCGCCAGGCCGCGGCCGGCAGCAACGACGTGCTGCTGATCGGCGACTTCAATGCCTATGCGCAGGAAGACCCCATCACAGAGCTGACCAGCAACGGCTACGTCGACCAGATCGGCCGCTTCGACACCTTCGGCTATTCGTACGTGTTCGACGGCGCCGCGGGCCGGCTGGACCAGGCCATCACCAACCAGAGCCTCAGCGCCAAGGTCAGCGGCGCGGCGCCCTGGCACATCAATGCCGACGAAGCCGCGACCCTGGACTACAACCTCGAATTCAAGGCCCCCGAGCAGCGCTGCGGTGTCGGCAGCACGATGGCCTGCCCGCCCGACCCGTATCAGCCGACGCCCTATCGCGCTTCGGACCACGACCCGAACGTCGTCGGCCTGGCGCTCTACCGCGTCATCAAGGACGGCAGCGGCCGCGATGTGCAGACCGGCAGCGGCAGCAATGACCACTCCGTCCACAGCAGCGTGCTCGACGGTGTCGACACCATCACCGACTTCACACCCGGCGCTTCGATGCTCGACTTTTTGGACGATGACTTGGCCAGTATGCCCATGTGCCCGTGAATGGCGCTGGAGCGCGCCTTCGGATTAGGCGGTGCCGCGTGTCGTTTATCGCAGAGGCGTGCGGCTGCTACAGCGCGGCCGCTTCCAGCGGCTTGTGGAAGAAAGTCGTGTTGCAGGCACCGCCGCCGGGCCACAGCGCGTAGTTCGGCACCACGCCCACGCGCTGCCAACCCGATCGGACATACAGCCGTTCAGCATCACCACCGGTCACGGTGTCCAGCACCAACACCGTACGCCGTTCGTGCCGAGCTTGGACTTCCACGGCCTGCAACAAGCGCTCGGCGATGCCGCGGCGGCGCGCGCAGCGGTGCACCAGCATCTTCGCGACATCGGCGCGGTGCGGTTGGTTTTCGGGCAGGTTCAGGATCAACTGCACGGTGCCGACGATGCAACCGTGGGCGGCTTCGGCCACCAACAGCACGCGCTCGCCACGCGCCACGCTTTCGACCACACCGCGCCAGAAAGCCACCGCCCGCTCGTGCGACAGCGGCAACATGAAGCTGACCGAAGCGCCGCCTTCAACGCAATCGATCAGCAGGTCCGCCAGGCCGTCGCTGCATTCCGCCGCATCTTGCGCAGTGAGGCGTCGCACCACGATGTTGTCGTTCTCGACCATGTCGGTTCAGCCCCAGGTGATGGCGCATCCGGCATCGGGCGCGCCGCGGTCTGCAGTGTAGGCAGGCTCGGCGTACGCCATCCCCACACGGTTCAGCGCTGTCTGAAAGTGCAACGGCGCCTCTGAAGGCGCCGTTGCGGTTCAGACCCGGAAAGCGACTATCAGGGCAGCGGCAGGCTCACCGCCCGCTCGGCGTTGATGAAACCGTACCCGTCCAGGAACGACCAGCCGGCACCGATGCGGTTCTTCATGACCCCGCTGAAAGTGGAACCGTCGGCCAGCGTGCCGGTGAAGCTGATGCCGCCGGCGGCCACTTGCCCGCTCGGAATGCGCACGTTCGCACCCGCCAGGTCGGCGCCCGATCCGTTGCGCGAATCACCGGTGGGCGGCGCAAAGGCCGAACGGAACTCGTCGCGGTCGAGACCGAAGCGCAGGGCCTTGCCACCGACGAAAGCGCCCGGCGTGAAGTTCAGCGTGACCCCGTAGAACATGCCGGCAACGGACGGTGCCGGCGCCGCATTGAAGTAGGTCGCGCTGACATCGCTAGCGCCCAGGCCCACACTGCCGGCGCCCACCACGAAAGGCTGCCCGCTGTTGGGAGCCCGGGTGTCGAACACCAGGCCGGGCGTGTTCATGTCGACCACGTTGCCACCGCCCGGGTTGCCGGTCTGGGCGTTGAAGGTGATGCTGGTGATGCTGCTGGTGCCCACGTACGACACGCTGGTGCCATTGGCGTCGAGCTGTGCGGTCAGCGAGTTGTCGCCTTCCATCACCACCGTGACCTTGCCGCGGTTCGAGGTGACGGCCTGGCCCACCGCACGGTACGGATCCAGGTCGTGCGGGAAGGCGCTGCGTTGCAGGATGGTGCGCATTTGCGCCGGCGTCACCGAGCCGGGGCCGCCGCGTGCCTGCAACACCAGGGCCGCAATCGAAGCTGCGGTGGGCGCCGCCGCACTGGTGCCGAAGAAGTTCGGGAACGGGTCGAGGTCGCGGTTGGTGTCGCCGCCGAAGAAGGTGGTGTTGCCACCGTCCATCGCCGCCATCTCGGGCTTCAGCCGCACCTGTTGGTCTTCGGGCACGCGGTTGTTGTTGCGGTCCCAGACGATTCGCACCGGTCCGGTCGAGCTGAAGTCCTCGGGCTGGCTCGGCTGGAACGGGCTGTAAGCTGCCACGCCGTTTGCTCCGGCGGCCGAGTTGTGGCCGTAAGTGACCGGCGTGTTGTACGAGTAGTACTCGACCGGGTAGGCGCCGTTGCGCGTCTTGTAGCGCAGCCGGCTGGCCGGCACCGGCGCGGTCGGCGTGTTGGCGCGCGAAATGACGAGCTGCACCTGGTTCACGCCGGCCGGGAAGGTGATGGTGCCCGACAGTTCGATCGGCCGGTTGCTGGCCAGGTTGTTCTCGGCCACCGAGCCGACGAAGGCGCCGGTGTCGGTGCGGAAGAACAGCAGGTTGAAGTCGGTCGTCATCGACGACGTGCCGGTGCCCTGGTTGACCGTGATCGTGAACGTGCCCTGGTCGCCGTTGTAGCCGGTGACGCGCAGGGTGTAGTTGCCCGAAGTCGGCGCAAAGAAACCGAAGTTCTCGCCAGCCCCGGTGTCGATCTGTTGCAGGGTCGAGCCGTCCGGGTTCAGGACCGTGACGATCACGTCCAGGTCGGCGCCCGGGACCACGGTGGACGTGCCGTGTACGTCGACCACGTACTGGCGGCCGGCTACCGCGGTCAGCGGGAAGTCGGCCTGCGCGGTGGGGCTGGTCAGTGCCCCGGTCTGCTGGGAGATCACCGCACCGACGCTGGTGGGCGCCACGTCGTACGGGTCGTCCCACTGCATCACGATCTCTAGCTTGCGCCCGCTGGCCAGCGTGACGGTTTGCCCGATGTCCTGGCCACCGTCGGTGCGGAAGTTGTGGAATCCGCCGGCGTACAGCGCCGGGTCGACTCCCGCCAGGTTGATGTTGGTTCCGGCGGTGGCGTTCGGGCCAGTCGGCACGAGCCGGAAGTCCGACGCATAGCCTTGCGTCGGCGGGGTGTTGCCGGCCGACGAAAAGTAGGAAACGCCCATTGCCGTGACGTCGTCCACCGCCTGAGCGATCACGGTGTCGCTGAACATACCTTCGTCGAAGTACTGGACATCGTCAACGATGACCTGTGCCGCGAAGTCGGGGCTGGAAGTGGGCAGGCCTTGCACACCAGCGAGCGCGCGGATGTTGTTGGCGAAGGACACATTGCCGTTGAAGGCGCTGGCGAAGCCGAGCCGCGCCTTGGGTGCCATGTCGTGCACCAGTTGCAGCATGGCGCGGCCTTCGTCGGTGAGGGCGGGTGCTTCGTCCAGCACCACCACCGGCTGCGTGTTGCCCAACGGGTTGCCCGCGCCGGGCAGATCACCCGAAGCCACATCGTCGGCGGCCTTGATGGTGCTGGTGGACGTGTTGTAGGAGTCCGACATCACCCCCACGGTGATGCCAGTGCCGTCCTGGCTGACCTGATCGACCCGGTGCTGCACCACGCCCTGCTGGGTGGTGAGGCCGACGTTGGTGGTCGGGCGGATCACCGCATGCACCGCCAGCACGCCGCGCAGCTTGGCCAGCGTGGCAAGTGACGATTCGGGCACGTAGCCTTCGACGATGCCGCTGCGGTAGCTGCGGTCTTCAGCGGTGATGCGCATGCCAGGCACGCCGGCGATCAGCGCCCGGACCTGGTCGTACGAGCGGCTGCGGTTCAGGGTGATGTCGACCAGCACGCGGTTGCCGGCGTCGCGCATCATGGTCGTGTCGTTGCTGACCGTGGCCATCTGGCTGGCTTCGGCCTTGCCGAGCTGCTTGCTGCGGGCATCACGCACCGACCCGGCCGCCTGCTGCCCAACCAGTTCGGCCAGGCCGGAACCCAGGTTCTTCGGCAAGGTGGCCGCCTGAACCGAGGCCATGCCGGCCATCGCCAGGGCCATCGGCAGGGCACGCAGGGCAAAACTGCGCAGGGCTTGGTGGTTCTTCATCGATTGATTCATCTGGTTGATCCTGGAAAGCGCGGAAACCGCGGCGTCAGGCCGCCGGCTTCACCACATTGAACTCGAAGCAATGGTCAACGGCAGCGCCGCTAGCCACCCGCTGCATCAAGCGCCAAGCCGTGCCCGGCGCGCGCGCCGGGTGGCACCCAGCACGCCGAACGCACCCGCCAGCAGCATCAGGCTGGTGGCGGGCTCCGGCACCGCACCCACGCCGGTGAGCTGGATGTCGTAAGCCCCGGGCGGGCCGAAGCCGTCGCCTTCGAAGCCACTCAATACCGCGGGCTGCAGACCGAAAGCCGGACCGCGGGTGTCGGTGTTGAGGGTGCCGTTCGCGAACAGGTATTGGTTGACCGCGTTCACCGGCTCGACGCCGCTGAAAGAGACACCGAGCACATAGGTGCCCGCTACCAGCGGGCCGAAAGCGTTGCCGGCCTGAAGTTGCGAACCTACCGTGGTGCCGATGGGTGCGTCGTCGTTCAGGTAGACGGGCGCGCCGCCCATCGTGAACAGGAACAGCATCGTGTCCAGATCGCCGGTGACGGCGTTGACCGTGTTGGCCGAGAAGCCGGCCGCATCGGTGATGTTGATCAGATAGAGGTCGGCGTCAGAAGTGCTGGCCAGTGAACCGAAGATGTTGGTGAGCGAGCCCGCACTGCCCGCCGTGTTCTGTGCCGATGCCACGCTTTGGCCGGCGTCGCCGAGTTCGGTGAAAGTGACGGCGTGTGCGGCCGGCAGTACGGCAAACATGCCCGCAGCCAGCGACAGCGCCGACAAGAGTCGAGTGGATTTCATGGTGACGATCGGTTCCTGAATCAGATGAAACGGGCCCGGCTGGGCGGCGTGTGCGGGGTTATCCCACAACCGGCACATCGATGGAATCGGGTCCGACATTCGGCACCCGCAACTGCGGGGGATACACCGGGTCGCTTCAGCGCCGCAGACGCAGCAAGTCCAGCACACGCACACCGCCGTATTCGACGCGGATACTGCCGGCCGCTTCCAGCGCCCGCAAGGCCTGGTTCACGCGCTGGCGCGACAGGCCCACCAGGTAGGCCAGTTCTTGCTGCGTGATGCGCAGCATGCCGCCCACGGCCGGGTAGAGCTGGGGGTGGAACAGCGCCGCCAGACTGCGGGCCACGCGTTCATCGGGGCGACTCAAGCGGTCGATCTCGCGGGCGGCAATGAACTGCCCCAGGCGTTCGTTCAACTGCATCATCACGAAACGGTTGAAGGCGATGCTGCGGTCCAGCAGCCACAGGAAAGTCTCGGCCGGAATCCCTGCCACCCGGCTCTTGCGCAAGGCCTGCACGTTGTAGCGATAGGACTCCGACTTCAACACCGTGCCTTCGCCGAACCAGCCGCCCGGCGGCAGGCCGGTGAACGTGATGGGTACGCCCAGATCGGTGTCGTTGCTCATCTTCAGCAGCCCGTCGATGACACCGAACCAGAAGCGCACCGGACGCCCGATCTTGCAAACGATTTCACCGGCCTCGACCGCGATCACCTGCAAGTCGGCCAGCACGCGTTCGCGCTCGGTAGTTTCGAGCAGGCCGAGCCACGGAATCTGCGCCAGATCGCTCGGCTCGGGCGAACGCGCCTGCGAAATGCGGACCGCGCGCGCATCGGATGGAAGGGCTGGCGCAGCGATTTGCGGTCTCCGCGGGAAATGCCTGTCAGTGCCTACCCGCGGATTGTCGTCAGAACGACAGCCCAATGTCAAAGCCGTGTTCAGAATGAACCACGATCGATCGGAGTCAGCCTGCCTGTGCCCGTGCCACTACCCTTCCCGCACCTGATGCTCGAACACGCCCGCGTCCGGCCGCGGGCCGCGGCGCTGCGCGAGAAGGTCTACGGCATCTGGCAAACCACCACTTGGGCCGATCTGGCACTGCTGGTGCGGCAGATCGCGTGTGGCCTGGCGGCGGCTGGCTTGAAGCGCGGCGAGCACATGGTGGTGGTGGGCGCCAACCGGCCGCGGCTCTACGCCACGATGCTGGCGGCGCAGTCCCTCGGGGCGATCCCCGTGCCGCTGTACCAAGACGCGGCGCTCACCGAATACGCGTTCCCGATCCAGAACGCCGAGGTCGCCTTCGCGGTGGTCGAGGACCAGGAACAGGTCGACAAGCTGCTGGAACTGCGCGCGACCTGCCCGCTGCTGACGCGCGTCTGGTACGACGACCCCCGCGGGTTGCGCAACGTCAAACAGCCCGGCCTCGCGTCGCTCGACACGTTGATCAGCGAAGGCGCTGCGCATGACGTCGCCCACCCCGATTTGTTCGACACCGAAGTGGCCCGGGTGCGGCCCGAAGACGTGGCCTCGATGTTCTTCACCTCGGGTACCACCGGCAACCCGAAGGGCGTGGTCCACACCCACTTCACGTTGGCCGACCGCGCCGCCGCCGGTGCCACTTTCGACAAGCTGACCGAAAACGAAGAGGTGCTGGCCTACCTGCCTCCGGCCTGGATCGGGCAGAACATCTTCAGCTATGCGCAGTGGCTGGTCTGCGGCTACGTGGTCAACTGCCCGGAGTCGGCCGAAACGGTTTCGATCGACCTGAAAGAGATCGGCCCCACCTACTACTTCGCGCCGCCGCGGGTCTTCGAAGGCTTGCTGACGCAAGTGATGATCCGGATGGAAGACGCGGGGCGCATCAAGCGCTGGCTCTTCAATCGTTTCATGGACGTGGCCAAGCGCGTCGGCCCGGCCCTGATGGACGGCAAGACCGTAAGTGGTGGCGAACGCCTGCTGTATGCGCTCGGCAACCGGTTGATCTACGGCCCACTGCGCAACACACTTGGCTTCTCGAGAGTTCGCGTGGCCTACACCGCCGGCGAAGCGATCGGCCCCGACCTGTTCACGTTCTACCGGTCGATCGGCATCAACCTCAAACAACTCTACGGGTCGACCGAAACCGCGGTCTTCGTTTGCCTGCAGCCCGACCACGAAGTCCGGGCTGACACCGTGGGCGTGCCGATCGCGGGCGTAGAGATCAAGGTTGCCGACAACGGCGAGATTCTGGTGAAGAGCCCCGGCCTGCTGCAGTCCTACTACAAGAACCCCGAAGCCACCGCCGAGGTGCTGACCGCAGACGGCTGGTACCGCACCGGCGACGCCGGCTTTCTGGACGCCAGCGGCCACCTGAAGATCATCGACCGCGCAAAAGATGTCGGGCGCTTGCAGGGCGGCGCAGCCGACGGCGCGATGTTCGCGCCCAAGTACGTCGAGAACAAGCTGAAGTTCTTCCCCTACATCAAAGAAGCGGTGGCTTTCGGTGACCGGCGCGAGCAGGTCTGTGCGTTCCTGAACATCGACATGCAGGCCGTCGGCAACTGGGCCGAGCGCCGCAACCTGCCCTATGCCGGCTACACCGATCTGGCGGCCAAGCCCGAGGTGCTGGGGCTGCTGAAAGAATGTGTGGAGCAGGTCAACGCCGACCTGGCCGCCGACGAACGGCTGGCCGGCAGCCAGATCAGCCGGTTCCTGGTGCTGCACAAGGAACTCGACGCCGACGATGGTGAGCTGACGCGTACCAACAAGGTGCGGCGCGGCGCCATCGGCGACAAGTACGGGGTGTTGGTCGATGCGCTGTATGCCGGCAAGACAGAGCAATTCATCGAAACCGCCGTTGCCTTCGAGGATGGGCGCAGCGGCAGCGTATCGGCGACCTTGAAGCTGCTCGACGCCAAGACCTTTCCAGCCGTCAAGGCAGCCGCATGAGTCCCGCGCGGCCGCCCGAAGGGACTCATTCCCGCTTGCCGGGAGCGAGGGCCGCGGCTCCGAGCCCGCCTGCGCGGGCTTGGACGGGCCGAGCGCCCAGTGCCTCCGGCGCTGGGCCGGCCGCAGGCCGTAGAGTGCAGACATGACACCGCGAGACATCGGTGATGTCATCCTCGACGTCAGCCACATCAGCCTGCGCTTCGGCGGCGTCAACGCGCTCACCGACATCAGTTTCGACGTGCGTGAACACGAACTGCGCTCGATCATCGGCCCGAACGGCGCGGGCAAGAGCAGCATGCTGAATTGCATCAACGGCGTTTATACGCCGCAGGAAGGCCAGATCACGTTTCGCGGCCAGACCTTCAAGCACATGAACAGCCGCCAAGTGGCCGAGATGGGCGTGGCGCGCACTTTTCAGAACCTCGCACTCTTCAAGGGAATGTCCGTGCTGGACAACATCATGAGCGGGCGCAACCTGCGCATGAAGACCAACCTCTTCCAACAGGCCATTTATTTCGGTGCGGCTGAACGCGAAGAAACCGAGCACCGCGAGGCGGTCGAGAAGATCATCGACTTCCTGGAGATTCAGGCAGTGCGCAAGACGCCCGTAGGCCGGCTGCCGTACGGACTGCAAAAACGCGTGGACCTGGGTCGCGCGCTGGCAATGGAGCCGCAAGTGCTGTTGCTGGACGAACCCATGGCCGGCATGAACCTGGAAGAGAAGCAGGACATGAGCCGCTTCATCCTCGACGTCAACGACGAGTACGGCACCACCATCGTGCTGATCGAGCACGACATGGGTGTCGTGATGGACATCAGTGACCGCGTGGTGGTGCTGGACTACGGCAGGAAGATCGGCGACGGCACGCCTGCTGAGGTGCGGCAGAACCCCGACGTCATCAGCGCCTATCTCGGCGTCGGTCATTGAGGAGCGGAGCAGATGGGCTTCTTCCTAGAAACACTGCTGGGCGGCCTGATGACCGGCATGTTGTACGCGCTGGTCGCGATCGGCTTCGTGCTGATCTTCAAGGCCAGTGGCGTCTTCAACTTCGCGCAGGGCGCGATGGTGCTGTTCGCGGCGCTGGCCATGGCGCGTTTCGCTGCGTGGTTCCCGCAATGGCTCGGCTTCGAGAGCCTGCTGCTGGCCAACGTGCTGGCCTTCATTGCCGCCATGGCGGTGATGGTGGCGGTGGCCTGGGTCGTCGAACGGCTGGTGCTGCGCCACCTGGTGAACCAGGAAGGCGTGACGCTTTTAATGGCCACCCTCGGCATCGCGTACTTCCTGGAGGGGCTGGGTCAGACCCTGTTCGGCAACAGCATCTACAAGATCGACATCGGGCTGCCGAAAGACCCGACGTTCATCTTCGACAAGGTGTTCCCCGGCGGGCTGCTGATCAACAAGGAAGACCTGTATGCGGCGCTGATCGCGGCCGCGCTGGTGGCCGCGCTGTCGCTGTTCTTCCAGAAGACCGCCACTGGCCGTGCGCTGCGCGCCGTGGCCGACGACCATCAGGCTGCTCAGTCCATTGGCATTCCGCTGTCGCGCATCTGGGTCATCGTCTGGAGCGTGGCTGGCTTCACGGCACTGGTGGCCGGCATGATCTGGGGCAGCAAACTCGGCGTGCAGTTCAGTTTGTCGCTGGTGGCGCTGAAAGCGCTACCGGTGGTGATTCTGGGCGGGCTGACCTCGGTACCGGGCGCGATCGTCGGCGGCCTCTTGATCGGCGTCGGTGAGAAGCTGTCCGAGATCTACATCGGCCCCTATTTCGGTGGCGGCATCGAGATCTGGTTCGCTTACGTGCTGGCGCTTGCGTTTTTGCTGATCCGTCCGCAAGGCCTGTTCGGCGAAAAGATCATTGATCGGGTCTGAGCATGATCTATCGCGAAAACGGTCAGTTCAAGAC
>JALYUN010000093.1 GCA_030853725.1 Pseudomonadota bacterium
CCGAGTCCGGCGCCGACGGCGCCGGCACGGCACCGGTCGACGAACCCGCCGTCGTGCCGCAGTCCGCTTCTTCAGCCACAGCCACCGCTTCGGGAGCGTCGAAATGAGCCCACCCAACCACTCACTCACCCGCGCCGCAACCGCCGGCTTGCTGCTGATTGCGCTGGGTGGTTGCGCCACCACCGCCAGCGGCCCCGATGGCGCTGCGGGCGCGACTGCCGCGACCGTGGGCACCAACCCGGTCGACCCATGGGAGAACTGGAACCGCAAGGTCTACCGCTTCAATGACGCCGTCGACAAGGCGGTGCTCAAGCCAGTGGCCGAAACCTACCGCGACGTGGTGCCCAAGCTGGTCCGCACCGGTGTCAACAACTTCTTCGGCAACCTCTACGACGCCTGGTCCGCAGTCAACCAGTTGGCACAGGCCAAAGTGCATTACGGCCTGGACATGGGCATGCGTGTGCTCACCAATACCTTTTTCGGTCTGGGCGGCATCCTCGATCCGGCCACTGAAATGGGCTTGGTGCGCCGTTCCGAGGACTTCGGCCAGACCCTGGGCTACTGGGGCGTTCCGAGCGGGCCGTTCGTGATGCTGCCGCTGTTGGGCCCTTCCACCGTGCGCGACACCGGCGGGCTGGTGGTGGACCGTTACGCCTCGCCAGCGCAGCTGGCCGACAACACCGGCGGCTCGGTCGCGATCACCGGTGCCGAGGTCGTCAACACCCGCACCAAGCTGTTGGAGACGACCGGCTTGGTGGATGAGGTGGCACTCGACCGCTACAGCTTCACCCGCGACGGTTACTTGGCCGCGCGGCGCAATGCGGTCTACGACGGGGCACCGCCCGACACCGGGTTCGACTACAGCGTCGGCGACGCTCCAGCGGCGGCTGCGGCAGTGAAGCCGGGCGCTGCGGGGCGTGCCCCTGGCGCCGCCGCAGACAAGCCCACGTCCGACAGACCGGCTGGGGACAAAGCTTTACCGTCTGCCGCACCGGCATCGGCACCCCCCCGGTGAACCGCATGGCCTGCGAACCCGTTATGGGTGTGGCCGGCTGCGCCGGAAGCGCCGCGCGCCAAACCCTGAAGATTGCCTGAAAGGATCCACCATGAATTTCTTGTCCCGACCGACTTCGGCGTTCGCCGCCGCCCTGGCCTTTGCACTGCCGATGGCCGCGAGCGTCTCGGCGCAGGCCCAAGAAGAGCCGGCTGCCTTGGTCAAGCGAATCTCTGCCGACGTGATCGACACCGCCAAGAACGACAAGTCGATCAAGGCTGGCGACACCACCCGCATCACGCAACTGGTCGACACCAAGGTCATGCCGAGCGTGAACTTCGAGGTGGCCACTCGCTCTGCAGTCGGCCCGGCCTGGCGCAACGCCACGCCTGAGCAGCGCAGTCAGCTCGAAGCCGAATTCAAGACCCTGCTGCTGCGTTTGTATGCCGGCGCATTGACGCAAGTGGGTGACCAAACAGTCAACGTGACGAAGACCGTGCCGGCTGCCGGTGGTCTGCAGACTGTGGTCCAGACGGAAGTGCGCGGCTCCGGCGAGCCCGTCAAGCTGGACTACCGGCTGCTGAAGAGCGGTTCAGACTGGAAGATCATCGATGTGAACGTGGGCGGCATCTGGTTGGTGCAGAACTACCGTTCGCAGTTCGCCGGCGAGATCAGCAAGGGTGGCGTCGACGGCCTCATCAAGAGCCTGGCCGACCGTAACAAGTCATCGAAGTCCTGATCGGGTTGCCCCGATGAAACTGCCCGAAGATGCCGGCCTGGAAGTCGCACCGGCATTGGCCGAGCAAATGGCGCAGTCGCTGGCTGAAAGCAGCGGCACCTGGCAGATCGACGCATCGGCATTGAAGGCCTTCGACAGCTCGACGATCGCGCTGTTGCTCCATGCGCGGCGTCTGGCCGAAAAGGCGAAGCGCGAGATCGCGCTTTTCGGCGTGCCGGCGCAGTTGGATCGGCTGGCGCAGCTCTACGGCATCGAAGGGCTGCTGCCGCTGGCTGATGAGGCCATCGCTGCGTCGCCGGCGTCGACTTCACCGACCTCGCCGGTTGCCACATAACGCCGCTGCCGCAATACCCGCTGGATGTCCTGCAGCAAGGATCGAAGCTGCTTAGAACCCGGCAGCAAACCGACGCCGGTGACGAGAATGTCGACCAGCAGCAGGTGCAGCAGCATCGCCACCATCGGGCTGTAGCGGTCGGCGTCTTCCGGGTGGTCGGCTGCCAGCAGAATCTGCCATGGCCCGGGCGGCGCCTGCCAGCGCCACGACGGCCTGCTCCATGGCTTGAGGCGCGGCGGCGCAGCGCAGGCGCAGCGCAGGCGCAGCATCGCGGCGCCTGCGCTGTCGATCACCTTGACGATGATCTCGGGTGCGCCGTTGGCATCGTCGACCGCGCGGTGCACATAGGGCACGCCTTCGTGGACGCGACCCGCCAGCTTGCGCTTGATCTCGACCAGGCCGGCGCAGCCGATGCTGCGGCAAAAGCGCACGACGGTCGGTTGGCTGACTGCGGCTCGGGCTGCCAGCTCACCGACCGGCAGCGCTGCGAAGGCGGGCGCAACGGCCAGTAGCAGCAGCGCCACCCGCTGCTCGGCCGGCGGCAGCGCGGGAATCGCGGCGCGGATGCGGTCGAGCATCGGCAAGCGGTTCAGGACGGTGCCAGCGCCTGCTCCAGATCGGCGATCAGGTCTTCGGCGTGCTCGATCCCTGCCGACAAACGCAGCAGGTCGGCTGGCGCTGGCGTTCCGGCGCCTTCCACGCTGGCACGGTGCTCGATCAGACTTTCAGTGCCGCCGAGCGAAGTGGCCCGCTTCCAGATCTGCGTTCGCGCCGCGGTGCGAACGGCAGCGGCTTCACCGCCTTGCACGCGCAGCGACAGCATCGCGCCGAAGCCGCCCTGCATCTGCGCCGCGGCAATGTCGTGGCCGTGGCACGTTGCCAGGCCCGGGTACAGCACCGAGCCGATCCGCGGATGGCCGTCGAAGTGGCGGGCGATGCGCAGCGCCGATTCGCAAGCCGCGCGCACCCGCAAATGCAACGTGCGCATGCCACGCAGCAGCAGCCACGACTCGAAAGAACCGAGCGTGCCACCGAGCTGCGCGCGCACCTTGCGCACACGCTGCCAGTGCTCGTTATCGGTGCGCGTGACGAGCGCGCCGGCGATCAGGTCGGAATGACCATTGAGGTATTTGGTGGCGGCATGCATCACGATGTCGGCCCCGAGCGTCAGCGGTTGCGTCAACACCGGTGTGGCCACGGTCGAGTCCACTGCAAGCAGTGCGCCGGCGGCATGCGCATGCTGCGCCGTGGCGGCAATGTCGGTCACGGTCCACAGCGGATTGGCCGGCGTCTCGATCCACACCAGCTTCGTCTTGCCGGGTCGCAGCGCGGCCTGCAGCGCTGCCGGGTCGGTCATCTCGATCAGCTCGACATCGAGCCCCCACGAAACCGCAAAAGTCATGAGCCAGTTGCGCAGCGACCAGTACATGACCTTCGGTGCCAGCACATGGTCGCCCGGCGCCAGCGCCTGGAACACGGCGGTCGCCGCGGCCATGCCACTGGCGAACAGCAACGCCTGGTGACCCTGCTCCAGCGCGCACAGCAGGGCTTCGGGTTGATCGAAAGCCGGGTTGTCGGCACGGGCGTAGACGCGGCCGCTGCGGTACTGGTTGTCGGCGTCGCGCAGGTAGGTGGTCGAGACATGGATCGGCGGAATCACGGCGCGCGTGGCTTCGTCGGTCCAGCCTAGCGCCTGCGCGCTGAGGGTTTCGGGGCGGTATGCAGTCATCGGGGGGTATCGGACGGAAGCGAAGGGCGAGCACGTGCGCGCTCGCGCGATGCTACTGCGCGGCCCTGCGCCCGCGACTCAACGGCTTCCGATCACCAGCGCCGCTTTCAGCCATCTGCGTTCAGCGACAGGCGAGCGCGGACCCCGACAAGTCGCGCATCGTGTCGACGGAGCCCAACAGGCCCCCAGTGGCGGCGTTGTAGGCATAGACGAGGCTGCCGCTATGCCCGAAGGCGAAACCGTTGCTGTCGATGCACACATCCGATGCGGCGAGCTGGTTGCTCCCGCTGATCAGCACGACCAGGCCGGAGTCTGCGAACAGGCTGTACCAGCGCCCGTCGCCGGGTGCTGCGAAAGCGCTGGCGTAGAGCTTGCCTTCTGCCGAATAAGCGATGCCCCCGAGCACCGCGACGCCATTCAATGGCACCTTCGAAACCACTGTCCCGCTGATCGAGAAGCGGTAGATCTGGCGCGCACCCGCGGTGGCGGCATGGCTTTGGCCGACGATCGTGCCGTTCGGGCTCACTGCCAGCGCGTCGATCCATTCAGGTGCCGTGAACAGGGTCTGGCAGGCCCCTGTGGTGGCGTCGAACTTCACGATCTGTCCGTTCGCCCGGGACCCGATCGCCGTGCCATCGGCCAGCGTTGATGCGGCCGACAGCGGCCCGCAAGCCAGGGCGGCGCCGGGCGTCACAGTCTGGGTGGCGATCGTGTAGCGGTCGAAGGCACTGGTGGCCGCATTTTGGATGTAGATGCCGCCTGGCGCGAGCACGCCCACCGGGGCCGGGGCCGGGGCCGGGGCCGGGGCCGGGGCCGGTGATGGCGAAGGTGATGGCGATGGGGAAGGCGATGGCGATGGGGAAGGCGATGGGCTCGGAGACGGAGACGGAGACGGAGACGGAGACGGAGACGGAGACGGAGACGGAGACGGCGACGGTGCCGGCGAAGGTGACGGGGCGGGACTGGGGCTTGGGGCCGGTGCGGGTGTCGGCGCTGGGGACGGTGCAGGTGACGGCGCCGGCGCCGGCGAGGGGGTCGGGGCTGGTGCCGGCGTAGGTGCAGGGGCGGGCGTAGGTGCGGGTGCCGGTGCCGGTGCCGGTGTAGGGGCCGGCGTGGGTGCAGGTGCAGGTGCAGGTGCAGGTGCAGGTGCAGGTGCAGGTGCAGGCGTGCCTGCAACGGCATCGCTGCCAGAACTCCCACCGCCACCGCCGCCGCATGCAGCCAGAACCGAAGTCAGGAGCGACAGGACGACGAGCGATGCCCTGATATCGCGTGCAGTGGTTTCAGCAGCCATGGTGGATCTTCCTCGGGGGTGTTGTTCGAGCCGCAGCCTTCAGTCGCACGGCAGTGCGCTGCCGCGGCGTGGGTGTAGGCACGTTGGAGCGCGTTGAGCATACGTGCGCACCACACGATCGCGGGGGTCGCAATTCACGACCGATCGCGTGCTGAACGCCACCTATCGCTGGTAGGCGCCCGGCGTCCACTGCTTCTGTCCAGGGGCCAGTGCGCGCGTGCCCACCGGCCACTGGAACTCGGCCGTCGGCGCCAGATCGAGTCCGTCGACATTGCGGGGGTCGATTCCGGCGTTGCGCCAGATCGAGCCCGGCGGCAATTCGAAGGCGTAGGTCTCGGCGTCGACCAGCAGGCTGCG
>JALYUN010000133.1 GCA_030853725.1 Pseudomonadota bacterium
TCAAGGTGGGGCCGAAGCCACCGGGGTCGGCGCGCCGGTGCAACAGGCCGACGGCAACCTGTGGCATCCAGGTGTCGCTGTCCAGCACAGCGTCGCCCCACAACCGCAGCTTCAGGCCGACGATGTCCTGCTTCAGATGCAGTCCCGGCAGGCCGAGCGGCGCCAGGTTGTCGCGGGTGTCGAAGTCCTGGCGGGCGATCGAGACTTCGACGCGGTCGTTCCATGACAACGCGGCGCCATAGCCGAGCAATGCGTAATCGCCGGTGCGCACGACCGTCAGGTAGGCACTGCCGCCGAGCTGACCCTGGGTGGCGTAGCTGCCGGTCAATGCCCAAGGCGACAAACCGCCGCCGGCGGCACCGTCGATGGTGCTGACGCCGCCGGTGAGCAGCAGCTTGCCGTCGGCGGCAAAAGAGGGCGAACAGCCCGCCACGCTCAGGGTCAGGGCAAGCGCGACGATGAAACCGTATGCATTCATGGCAATGTCAAGCCGGGGTCTGAACGCCTAAGATGCTAGGTTCCTGATTGCAACCACGAGAGGAGAAAAGCATGGGTTTGATGTCGTTCATGAAAGAGGCCGGCGAGAAGCTGTTCGGCAAAGGCGAAGCGCAGGCCGCTGAAGTCAAGGCCAAGGCCACGCCGACACCCGAGAACGTGGCCGCGCTGAGCAAGACCGCCGGGGCGGCGATCGCGACTTACGTGACGGCGCAAGGACTGAAGGTCGACGGGCTCGATGTCGGCTTCGATGCACCCTCGTCTACCGTCACGGTCTCCGGTACCGTCGCCGACCAGGCCACCAAAGAAAAGGTGCTGCTGTGCTGCGGCAACGTCCACGGCGTCGAGAAGGTCAACGACATGCTGACCGTGTCGGCACCCGCACCGGAATCGCGCTGGCACACCGTGGTCTCGGGCGACAACCTCTCGAAGATCGCGAAGACCTACTACGGCGACGCCAACAAGTACCCGGTGATCTTCGACGCCAACAAGCCGATGCTGTCGGACCCCGACAAAATCTATCCGGGGCAATTGCTGCGCATTCCGCCGGTCTGATCGACGGATTGATCGACGGATTGATTGACGTTTTTATCGCATAAGCCCCGGCGCTAGCCGGGGTTCGCGCATGTCGAAGCTCTACTTCCGTTACGCGGCCATGAACGCCGGAAAATCGACGGCGTTGCTGCAAACGGCGCACAACTACGAAGAGCGCGGCATGCGCGTGCGGCTGTTTACAGCCGCACACGACCACCGCAGCGCCCCGGGCATCGTCGGATCGCGGTTGGGTTTGCAGCGGCAAGTCGAAAGCTTCGGACCCGAGACGGTGTTCGATGCCGCTTTGCTGGAGCCCCGGTCTGGCGCGCCAGCGGCGAAGTTGGCTTGTGTGCTGATCGACGAAGCACAGTTCCTGAGCCCGTTGCAAGTGCGCCAGTTGCACCGCCTGGCGCACCGACAGGGTGTACCCGTCATCTGCTACGGCCTGCGCAGCGACTTTCGGGGCGAAGCATTCCCGGGCTCGGCCGCACTGCTGACGCTGGCCGACGCCCTGGAAGAAATGAAGACGATCTGCGCCTGCGGCCGCAAGGCTTCTCTGAACATGCGCATCGACGACCTCGGGCAGCGCGTCGACGAAGGCGAGCAGGTGGTGATCGGGGGCAACGAACGCTACCGCGCGGTCTGCCCTTCTTGCTTCTACAGCGACGCGGCTGATGCCGGGTCGGCGCCAGGGTTGTTCGGCTGAACCGCCAGTTCAGGGATATTCGGCGCTGTACTGCAGCAGTCGCTTCACCCTCTGCTTGACAAGCGCCGCGCGGTTACCGGCGACTGCGAGGCTGGCCGAACTGCCGTTGCGTTCAGCCGTCCATTACTGATCGATAAAGCGGAATTCGGCGTCGCGGAATCGCAGCCAGCTGCGCTGGGATTCGACCAACGCTGCGCGCGCCGGGCCTTCAAGACGCAACAGCAGCGACCGGTACGCCCCGTTCAATTCAGCGTCCAGGAATTGCGAATACCTGGCCCTTTCGTGCGCAGCCCGCGTGCCGCCATCGATGTCGCCGAGCTGTCGCTCATAGGGCAGCGCCCGGCGCTCGAACGCGCCCACACGGTCGGGCGCATCGGGGTTGTCGATGGCACCGGCGCAGGCCGCAGCCAAGGCAAGCGCGGACAACGCCACCCTGCGCATCAATTTGCGGCGCTGAAGCAGCTCAGCAGCGCGCATTGATGGCACCGGTTGCCGCCGCGGCGGGGCCTGGCGTCATAAGCGCTGCGCCATCGACTGCCCCATCTGCACCGGCACGCCTGGTGCCCATGCAGTCTCGAAGCGCAGCGGCCCCGGCGGGAACAGCAACACCACCGTCGAGCCGAGCCTGAAGCGGCCCATCTCGGCGCCGCGGGGCAATTCGATGCGCTGGTTTTCGTAGCGCCAGCTGCGCACCCGGCCTGGCCGGGGCGGGTTGACGACGCCGTGCCAGACCGTTTCCATGCTGCCGACGATGGTGGCACCCACCAGCACCATTGCGAACGGGCTGGCCTTGCCTTCGAAGTGGCAAACCACGCGCTCGTTGCGCGCGAACAAACCTGGCACGCCGCGCGCGGTGGTCGGGTTGACCGAATACAGCGCGCCCGGCACATGAACCATGGACAGCAGCCGCCCGGAAGTCGGCATGTGAATGCGGTGGTAGTCCTTGGGTGCCAGATAGATCGTCGCGAAGTGACCGTCGCGATAGGGCTCGGCTGCGGCCGCGTCACCACCCAGCAGCGCGGTGGTGCTGTAGTGGTGGCCCTTGGCTTGGAAAATTCGTTCGCCCTCGATCGCGCCGAACTGGCTGATGCCGCCATCGACCGGGCACAGCAGATCGGTTCCGGCCAGAGGCCGCACGCCCGGCTTCAGCGCCCGGGTGAAGAAGGCATTGAACGTGGCATAGGCCGCAGGGTCGGCCTCTGCGGCCTGGCTCATGTCCACGCCGTACCGCTTGATGAACCAGCGCACCAACGCGGTCGTCAAAGCACCGCCCTCGAAGTTGGCCACGCTGCCGGCGAAGGCCGTCAGGGCCTGCTTGGGCGAGACATGCTGCGCCGCGACCGCGGCGCGTTCGCGCAGCGACAGACTCACCGCAACGGTGCGAGTTCGCGCAGTGCCTTCACGGCGCTTGTGCCGATGCTGGTGCCGATGCTGGTGCCGATGCTGGCGCCGAAGCGCTTGGCCAGTCGTTCGGCTACGTTTTCGCGCGCGGTGTAGTCGACGATCTCGGGCGCCTTGACGAGATCGCGCGCCACGTAGTCCAAGTTGCCGAGCCCGTCCGCCAGGCCGAGCTTGACGGCTTCCTCGCCGTTCCAGAACAGGCCCGAGAAGGTCTCTGGCGTTTCTTTGAGACGGTCGCCCCGGCCGAGCCGCACGGCCGCAATGAACTGCTCGTGAATTTGGTCGAGCAACTGGTGCACGAAGGCAAGCTGCTTCGGCTCCAGTGGGCTGAAGGGGTCGAGCAGGCCCTTGTTCTTGCCGGCGGTGATGAGCCGGCGCTCGACCCCGATCTTGTCCATCAAGCCGGTGAAGCCGAAGCCGTCCATCAGCACGCCGATGCTGCCGACGATGCTGGCCTTGTCGACATAGATCTCGTCGGCGGCCACGGCAATGTAGTAGGCACCGGAGGCACACGTTTCCTCGACCACCGCATAGATCTTCTTGTCATGCAGCGCTTTCAGGCGGCGGATTTCGTCGTTGACAATGCCGCTCTGCACGGGGCTGCCGCCGGGAGAGTTGATGCGCAGCACCACCGCTACGGCGGCCTTGTCCTCGAACGCAGTCTTCAGAGCCGCCACCAGGTTCTCGGCGCTGGCCGGGTTGTCGGCGCCGATCTCGCCGCGCAGTTCGATCAGCGCGGTATGCGGCGTCAGCGGCACCGCATTCGACATGCGGTTGGGCAGCACCATCCACACCACTGCCAGCACCAAGGCGAACCAGGCCAGCCGAAAGAAAAGGCGCCAGCGGCGTTCACGGCGACGCTCGGCAACGAACTCGCGTACCACGTGCTCCAGGCTCGATTCGACCGGCGTGACTGCAGGCCGCAGCGGTCGCGCTGAAGGAAGGTCGTCGGGGGGTGTCATGCTGCGGGTCCGGAGATCGCCCGACGCTTTCGGCAAGCGCAACGGCTGTGGTCGATGGGAAAGTCGGGCGCGAGGATACCGCGTGGACGGTTGCTTACAGGGTGTCCGGGATAGCCCTCAGGTCGCCTGTGGGCTGCCACCAGACCTGGCCGTCACGCTCTTCGGTTGCCACCGGCGTCAGGCGCGCGCCAGCGCAAGGTCCGCCGATGCAGCGGCCGTTGCGCGGGTCGTAGGTGGCACCGTGCAGCGCGCAGATGATCCACTCGCGGTTCATGTCCAGGAACTCGTCGGGCTGCCAGTCCATCTCGGTCGGCACGTGCGCGCAGCGGTTCAGATAAGCCACCACGCGGCCGTCGACGCGCAGCGCGAAAGCGCGCACCGGCTGGCCGTATTGGCGCAAGGTCCACGTCACCGCCTTGCCGCGCTCGACCAATGCTTCGGAAGCGCAGAGGCGCTCCGCTGTCATCTCACCCATCCACATCGGCCATCTGCTTCAAGCGTGTGACAGCAACCAGTCGTGCAATTCGGCTGTGCTGTGGGCGACGAACAGCGGCCCGTGCTCGGCGAAGGCCGCGGTGTCGTGCGCGCCGTAGCTCACTGCCACACGCGGGGTGCCGGCGTTGACCGCCAGCATCAGGTCGTGGGTGGTGTCGCCGACCATCAATGTGCGCTCCGGGGCCGCACCGAACAGGCGCATCAACTGGTTCAGCATCAACGGGTCGGGCTTGCCGGCGGTTTCATCGGCGGTGCGGGTAGCGTCGAACAGTTCACCCAGCCTGGATTGCGCCAGTGCTTCGTCCAGACCGCGCCGCGCCTTGCCGGTGGCCACCGCCAGCTTGTGGCCACGCGCCTTCAGTGCCTGCAACATAGTCAGGGTGCCGGGGAACAGCAGCAATTCGTGTTGGCGGGCGCGGTAGTGGTGGCGGTAGCGCTCGCTCAGTTGCGGGTATTGCTCTGTACGCAGCCCCGGCGCGGCGTGTTTCAGCGCGTCGTGCAGGCCCAGGCCGATCACATACGCAGCGTCGGTGGCGCTGGGCACAGCCACGCCCAGGTCGCGGCAGGCCGACTGCATCACCTGCACGATCAGCGTGGTGCTGTCGTAGAGCGTCCCGTCCCAGTCAAAGACGATCAGATCGAAATTCAGAGTCATAGGCGAAAGAGCGTAGCGCAGGCGGCGGGCACGGCAGCCCCGAGGGTGATGCGCTCGCCGCTGGCAGGGTGGGTGAAGGCCAGTTCGCGCGCGTGCAGAAACATGCGCTCGAAGCGGCTCGCGCGTGCGAATGCTTTGTTGCGGGCGAAGTCGCCGTACTTGGGGTCGCCGACAACGGGGTGGCCGCTGTGCGCCAGGTGCACGCGAATCTGGTGGGTACGGCCGGTCTTGATGGTGACGTCCAGCAGGCTCAGATCGCCCTGCATCTGCAGCAGCTTGACGAGCGTGATGGAGCGGCGGCCGTCGGCGTCGTCGGCCGCGACCACGCGCACATTGCGTGCCCCGGCCGCGTCGGTCGCCTTGTGCAGTGGCAGGTCGATCACTTTCAGGTGCGCGGGCCAGGCGCCAAAGACCGCGGCCGCATAGACCTTGTGGGTACCGCGCAGGCGGAACTGTTCCTGCAACGCCGTGAGTGCGCTGCGTTTCTTGGCCAGCAACAGAATGCCGGATGTTTCACGGTCGAGCCGGTGCACCAGTTCCAGAAAACGCGCCTGTGGGCGGGACTGGCGCAGTTGTTCGATGACGCCGTGGCTGACCCCGCTGCCACCGTGCACGGCCACGCCTGCCGGCTTGTCGATCGCCAGCAACCACTCGTCTTCGAACAACACCGGGAATTCACGCGCGGGAGCCGCGGGCACCGCCGTGCGGTCGGCCACACGCACGGGAGGCAGCCGGATGTCGTCACCCTCGGCCACGCGGGTGTCGGCGGCAGCGCGGCCCTTGTTGACGCGCACTTCACCCGAGCGGATGACGCGGTAGACATGGGTCTTCGGCACGCCTTTCAGAACCCGAATCAGGAAGTTGTCGAGCCGTTGGCCGGCCGATTCGGCGTCGACGCTCAGGTGCCGGACCGCGGGTGCCGGCGTGCCGGCCGGCGCCCGGTCTGTATTGGCCCGTATACTCGCAATCGTCACATTTAAGCCGTAAGTGCTTGATTTATCGGAGTTTACCCGGGTACGCCCGGCTCTAAGGTGACGGTGTTCCGCAGGGCAATGCCCGAAGAACCGAAGGTGATGCAACGCCCGCGCGTTGAGCCGGGCCGGGGACCCTGAGTGACCCGGCAGGCCCGAACCGTGCGGTCGGCAGAGAAACGAGAACTAGACCGGCCACGCCCGACTGAAAGTCGAGCCGAAGCCAACCGTGAACACCACGGCAGCAGAGCGTCAGACCCATTTCGTCGCTCTGTTGCCCGCGCCCAAGCGCGCTTGCAGCAACGCATGTCGACCATGTCTCCCGCCCCGACCGACCCAGCTCGCCAGACGCCCCGGCTTCATGCCGCGGCGGCTTCGGTGGTTGCCGGGTGCCGCCCGCCGCGCGATCCGCAGCGGGCAGCCAAAACGCCAGGGCATCCAGGGCAGACCCCACCGATAAAGCCCGCTCGAGCCGCCCAACCGCACGCGCCAACGCTGCGCCGCTGACCGCGCCACCCGCGCGGTCGCACAGCAGTCCAGGGCATTTCGCGACCCGGTTTTTCGTCCCCGTTTCCCGTGCATCTGTGTGATGACGCGGCCCCTGACCGGGCCGCCTGGCAGCGCGCATGGCGCTGCAAGGGGACGAGAACATGAAACGCATGCTGATCAATGCCACGCAAGCCGAAGAACGGCGCCTGGCGATCGTCGACGGCCAGAAACTGGTCGACTTTGAAACCGAGATTGAAGGGCGCGAACAGCGCAAGGGCAACATCTACAAAGCCCTGATCACGCGGGTCGAGCCTTCGCTGGAAGCCTGCTTCGTCGAATACGGCGAAGACCGCCACGGCTTCCTACCCTTCAAAGAGATATCGAAAAACTTCTTCCGTGAAGGCACGGATGTCAAGAACGTGCGCATTCAAGACGCCGTCAAGGAGGGTGACAGTCTGCTGGTGCAGGTGGAAAAGGAAGAGCGCGGCAACAAGGGCGCGGCGCTGACCACCTTCATCAGCCTGGCCGGGCGCTACCTGGTGTTGATGCCCAACAACCCGCGCGGCGGTGGCGTCAGCCGGCGCATCGAAGGCGAAGACCGCGAAGAGCTGAAAGAAAACCTGGACCAGCTCGAGTATCCCAAGGGCATGTCCCTGATCGCCCGCACCGCCGGCATCGGTCGCAGCGCGGCCGAGCTGCAGTGGGACCTGAACTACATGTTGAAGCTGTGGGACGCGATCGACGGCGCTTCCAAGGGCGGCAAGGGCGCATTCCTGATCTACCAGGAAAGCAGCCTGGTGATTCGCGCCATCCGCGACTACTTCACCGCCGACATCGGCGAGATCCTGATCGACACCGACGACATCTTCGAGCAGGCCCAGCAGTTCATGAATCACGTGATGCCAGAAACGGCATCACGCGTGAAGCGGTACCGCGACGACGCGGCGCTGTTCAGCCGTTTCCAGATCGAACACCAGATCGAAACCGCCTTCAGCCGCACTGTCAACCTGCCCAGTGGCGGCGCCATCGTGATCGACCACACCGAAGCGCTGGTCAGCGTCGACGTGAACTCGGCACGCGCCACGCGCGGCAGCGACATCGAAGAAACCGCGACCCGCACCAACATCGAAGCCGCCGACGAGATCGCGCGCCAGATGCGGCTGCGCGATTTGGGCGGGTTGATCGTGGTCGACTTCATCGACATGGAAGAGAGCAAGAACCGGCGCGAGGTCGAACAGCGACTGCGCGACGGTCTGCGAAGTGACCGAGCCCGCGTGCAGTTCAGCAGCATCAGCAAGTTCGGTTTGCTTGAACTGAGCCGGCAGCGGCTGCGCCCGGCGCTGAGTGAGGGCAACCACATCACCTGCCCGCGTTGCAATGGCACGGGCCACATCCGCGACACCGAAAGCAGCGCGCTGCAGATCTTGCGCATGGTGCAAGAGGAGTCGATGAAAGAGAACACCGCCGCCGTGCACGTACAGGTGCCGGTGGAAGTGACCAGCTTCCTGCTGAACGAAAAGCGCACCGAGATCACCAAGATCGAGTTGAAGCAGCGCGTGACGGTGATCCTGGTGCCCAACAAGCACCTGGAAACCCCGAACTACAAGCTGGAGCGGCTGCGCCACGACGACCCGCGGCTGGAAGGGCTGCAGGCGAGCTACACGATGATCGAAGAACCCAGCGACGAAGTCGGCATCACGCGGCGCAAGTCGTCCGACGAGCGTGCCAAGCCGAAGCAGGAGCCGTTGATCAAGGGCGTGTTGCCCGATCTGCCGCCGCCGGTCGCTGCACCCGCCCCGGTCCCGGCGCCAGCGCCGGTGGCCGCAGCGGCGGTGATGCCGATGCGGCCCGCCGCGCCGCCGAGGGCACCGTCTGACGCAGCCGGGTCGGGCTTCTTCGGCTGGGTCAAGCGGCTCTTCAGTGTCGAGCCTGAACCGCCGTTGACGCCACAACCCAGGCCCGCGGCAGTCGCTACGGTGCCGGCTGAGATTGGCGAAAAGAAGGACGGTCGACGCGGTGGCAGGGGCGGCCGCGGTGGCCGGGGCGAAGCACGCGCCGACGGTGGCAAAGATGGGCGCGGCGAAGGCCGTGGTGGACGCTCGGGTGGCCGTGGTGAAGGCCGTGGTGAAGGCCGCAGCGATCGCGCTCCACGCGGCGACCGCGTTGCCGAAGCCCCGCTGGTCGAGGGTGCCGAGCGTGAAGAACGCACAGCCCGTGGCGACGGTCGGCGCGGTGGCCGCGGTGACCGCTCCGACTCGGCCCGTAGCGACGAGGTTGCGGTGAATCTGACGACGCCGGCACTGGCCGAGGGCGCCAACGGACCCGACGCCAGCGACGCCGGGCAAACCGACGCCGAGCGCGACGGCCGTCGCCGCCGTCGGCGTGGCGGTCGCGACCGTGGTGATGGCCGTGGTGATGGCCGTGATGAAGCGGGCGCTGCTGCGGCCGATACGCCGTCCAATGACGCTGCTGCTGCGATCGCCGACATGGCTGGCTTGCCCGACAGCGCATCCGACCCTGCCGCCGACCGCAGGGCCGAACGCATGGCGGCACCGACCGAGGGCGTAGCAGATGCCGACGCCACTCTTAGCGGCGAAGTCGGCTCGGAAGCCGGTGCGCCGACCGAAGGTGCAGAC
>JALYUN010000183.1 GCA_030853725.1 Pseudomonadota bacterium
TGCGGCCCGAAGCGCCGCGCACCGGCCATGCCCAGCGGCCGACGCAGGAAGCGCTGCGCCTGGGCCAGATTCCGGAACTGGACTTCGCACCCGCGGCACTGGCGTCGTTTCAGATGCGTGGCGACAAGCCGCCCAAGCTCGGCGTGCGCTTCTTCGGTCTGCTCGGCCCGCAAGGCGCCATGCCACTGCACCTGACCGAATACGTGCGCGAACGCCTGCGCCAGCACGGCGACCCGACGCTGACGCATTTTCTGGATCTGTTCCACCATCGGCTGCTGAGTTTGTTCTACCGCGCCTGGGCGCAGTCGCAGCCCACCGTGCACCAGGACCGCCCGGCAGATGACCGTTACACCACCTGGCTGATGTCGGCGGCCGGGCTGCCCACCGGTGGCACCGGCTCCTTGCCGCCGGCCGCGCTGGCCTATCAAGCCGGGCTGCTGTCGGCCCGCAGCCGCCACCCCGAAGCGCTGTGCAAGGTGCTGCAGCAATATTTCAGCGTGCCGGTGGCGCTGCAGCCGCACGTGGGGCAGTGGTTGCCGATGGCTGCTGGAGACCAGTCGCGGCTCGGCCATGCCGCCAACCGCACCGAGCGTTCGAGCCTGCCGATGGCCACGCTGGGCGTGGCCGCGAACGCCGGGCGCAAGGTTTGGGACCGGCAATACAAGTTCAGGCTGCACCTGGGCCCGCTGACGATGCGCCAGTACCTTGGGTTCCTGCCCGGCGGCAGCGGCTGGCGGCCGCTGCTGGACTGGGTGCGCCTTTTGGCCGGGCCGCAATTGCGCTGGGATTTGCAATTGAGCCTGCAGCCGGCCGAGCAGCCCGCGCCGAGGTTGGGCCGGCATGTGCGGCTGGGCGTCACAAGTTGGCTCGGCCGGCCCGCGGCCCGCATCGCCGAGCCGACCGAGCGGCGCCAACTTGCCAGCAACGGCCCACGCCCGGGCTTGCTGCTTCGACTGCGGCCTGACACCACCTTCCTGTTGCGTCACAGTCCACAACCCACGCAGCCCAGCACCGGAGCACCCTGATGGCCGAGATCTCCCGCACCGCCTCGTTCGGCAAACTCAACCCGCTGGCCTTCAAGGCACTGGAAGGCGCCACCGTGTTCTGCAAAATGCGCGGCAACCCGATGGTGGAACTGCACCACTGGCTGTCGCAGATCCTGAACGCCCCCGACAGCGACCTGCACCGCCTGATTCGCCACTACGAACTCGACGCCGACGCCATCGCGCGGGACCTGACGCAGGCGCTGGACCGGCTGCCGCGCGGCGCTTCGTCGATCAGCGACATCTCGGGTTTCGTCGACACCGCAGTCGAGCGCGGCTGGATCTATGCGTCGCTGATGTTCGGTGAACGCCAGATCCGCAGCGGCCACTTGCTGGTGGGCCTGCTCAAGACCGCGCAGCTTCGCGGCGCGTTGGGCGGCATCACCAAGCAGTTCGAGAAGATTCCGCTGGACGACCTGTGCGCCAAGTTCGACACGCTGCTGAAAGACTCGCCCGAGCACGGCTCGGCCGCCAGCGAATCGGGGGCTGAGCCGGGCGAAGCCAGCGGCGCCATCGCCCCTGCGCAAATGGGCAAGCAGGAAGCGCTGAAGCGCTACACCACCGACCTGACCGAGCAGGCGCGCGGCGGCAAGATGGACCCGATCGTCGGCCGCGACGACGAAATCCGGCAGGTCGTCGACATCCTGATGCGCCGGCGCCAGAACAACCCGATCCTGGTCGGGGAGGCCGGGGTCGGCAAGACCGCCATCGTCGAAGGTTTCGCGCAGCGCATTGCGCGCGGCGATGTGCCCCCCGCATTAAAAGACGTGTCGCTACGCACGCTGGATATCGGGCTGCTGCAAGCGGGTGCCAGCATGAAAGGCGAGTTCGAACAACGGCTGCGCTCGGTGATCGACGAGGTGCAGGCCAGCGAGCAGCCGATCATCCTGTTCATCGACGAAACCCACACGCTGGTGGGCGCCGGTGGTGCGGCCGGCACCGGCGATGCGGCCAACCTGCTGAAGCCGGCGCTGGCGCGCGGCACGCTGCGCACCATCGGCGCCACCACCTTCGCCGAATACAAGAAGCACATCGAAAAAGACCCGGCATTGACGCGGCGCTTTCAGGCGGTGCAGGTCGACGAGCCGAGCGAGCCGAAAGCGATCCTGATGATGCGCGGCGTGGCCAGCACGATGGAAGCGCACCACCGGGTGCAGATCTTGGACGAGGCGCTGGAAGCGGCCGTGAAGCTGAGCCACCGCTATATTCCGGCGCGCCAGTTACCCGACAAGAGCGTGAGCCTGCTGGACACCGCCTGCGCGCGCGTGGCGGTAAGCCTGCACGCTACGCCGGCCGAGGTCGACGACTGCCTGCGGCGCATCGAAGCGCTGGAAGTCGAAGCCGGCATCATCGGACGCGAAGCGGCCATCGGCATCGACATCGGCGTGCGCCAGACCGATGTCGATGCACTGTTGGTAGAGGAGCGTCAGAGGCTCGAAGCATTGAATGCCCGCTGGCAGTCCGAGAAAGCGCTGGTGGACCGCCTGCTGGCGCTGCGCGCCGAGCTGCGCGGTGCGATCGGAAAAGTCGAAGGGACCGGCAGCAAGCTGGAGCAGACCGCCGAGGACGCCGCCAAAGAACACACCGAGCAGGCTGTGACCACCCTCGCCACCGAACCACCCCGGATGACGGCCGAGGACCGCAGCGCCAAGCTCGCAGAACTGCATGGCATTCAAAGTGAGCTGACAGCACTACAAGGCGAATCGCCGCTGATCCTGCCGACGGTCGACTACCAGACCGTGGCCAGCGTGGTCGGTGACTGGACCGGCATTCCGGTCGGCCGGATGGCGGCCAACGAGATCGAGACCATCCTGAAGCTGCCCACCCTGCTGGCACAACGCGTGATCGGGCAGGACCATGCGATGGAGATGATCACCAGGCGCATCCAGACCAGCCGCGCGGGTCTGGACAACCCGCAGAAGCCGATAGGGGTCTTCATGCTGGCCGGCACCTCCGGCGTCGGCAAAACAGAGACCGCGCTGGCATTGGCCGAAGCCTTATACGGCGGTGAGCAGAACCTGATCGCCATCAACATGAGCGAATACCAGGAGGCGCACACGGTTTCGTCGCTGAAGGGTGCGCCGCCCGGCTATGTGGGCTATGGCGAAGGCGGCGTGATGACCGAAGCCGTGCGCCGCAAGCCCTACAGCGTGGTGCTGCTGGACGAGGTGGAAAAAGCCCATCCCGACGTGCACGAAATCTTCTATCAAGTGTTCGACAAGGGGTTCATGGAAGACGGCGAAGGGCGCTTCATCGACTTCAAGAACACGCTCATCATCCTGACCACCAATGCCGGCACCGAGCTCATCAGCAGCCTGTGCAAAGACCCCGACCTGATGCCCGACACCGAAGGCATGACGAAGGCGCTGCGCGAGCCACTCCTGAAGATTTTCCCCCCGGCGCTGCTGGGCCGGCTGGTGACGATTCCCTTCTACCCACTGAACGACACCATCCTGGCGCAGATCGTTCGCCTGCAGTTGTCTCGTATCCGAAAGCGCGTCGAGTCGCGCTACAAGATTCTGTTCGAGGTCAGCGACGATGTGGTGCAACTGGTCGTTTCGCGCTGCACGGAAAG
Organism: Pseudomonadota bacterium; assembly: GCA_030853725.1. Lineage (GTDB taxonomy): Bacteria > Pseudomonadota > Gammaproteobacteria > Burkholderiales > Burkholderiaceae_C > Rubrivivax. The sequence goes on from JALYUN010000183.1 coordinate 3,619, forward strand.
CGAATCGGGGGGGCGCATGATCGACACCATCCTCACCAACACGATGCTGCCCGACATCTCGCGCGCGTTCCTGACGCGCATGCTCGAAGGCAGTCCGATCGGCGGCGTGAAGGTGGGCGTGGCCGACGGGCAGTTCAGCTACGCGTTTTCGTGAGGACCGCGGCGATGCTGCCGTTGGCCGACGCACTGCAGGTCGCCGTCGACGACCTGCGCCACAGCCGCCTGCCTGAAGCCGAGCGTGCGCTGCTAGCGGTTCTGAAGCGCGACCCGCAGCAATTCGACGCGCTGCACTTCCTGGGTGTGCTGCGCCACCAGCAAGGCCGCAGCGACGAAGGTGCCGCGCTCATCACGCAGGCGTTGCAGCAGCAGCCCGAACACGCCGGCGCCTGGACCAACCTCGGCAACGTGCGACTCGCCAGCGGCAATACCGAAGCCGCGGTCGAAGCCTGGCAGCGCAGCATCGTCGCGGCAGCCGGGCAACCCGAAGCGGCGTCGCCACTGTGCAACCTGGCGGGTGTGTACCGCAAGGACGGTCGCGTGGTCGAAGCCGAAGCGGCCTGCCGCCAGTCATTGGCCGCCGCGCCCGACTTTGCCGAAGCTTGGTACAGCTTGTCACGGCTGTTGATGGAACGCGGCGAAATCCATGAGGGACTGCTCGCGAACAGCCGTGCCATCGCACTGTGGCCGCAGCACCTGCAAGCGCGTGAACAGGTGATTCGCGCGTTGGTGATGCTGGGCGAACGTGAGCGGGCTGCGGGTCTGTACCGCGAATGGCTGGCCGACGAACCCGACAACCCGGTGGTGCAGCACCAACTGGCCGCATGCCTGGGCCAGGCTGCGCCCGAGCGTGCCAGCGACGCTTACGTGCAGCAGGTCTTCGACCACTTCGCCGAATCTTTCGACGCCAAGCTGGAAGCACTGCACTACCGCGCCCCGGCGCTGGTGGCGCAAGCGCTGGCCGATGCGGTGGGGCCGGCGAAGCACCAGCTCGACATCGTCGACGCCGGCTGCGGCACGGGCCTGTGCGGGCCGCTGCTGGCACCTTGGGCGCGGCGTCTGGCGGGCTGCGACTTGTCGTTGGGCATGTTGCGGCGCGCGCAGCCGCGCGGTTGCTACAGCGTGCTGCACCAGGCCGAACTGATGCACTATTTGCAGACCCAACCGAGCCGCTACGACGCCGTGGTCTCGGCCGACACGCTGTGTTACTTCGGTGACCTGCACGCGGCGCTGGCCGCGGCTTACACCGCGTTGCGACCGGGTGGCTGGCTCGTGTTCTCGGTCGAAGCGTTGCCGGAAGACGCCGAACAGCCGCATCGGCTGCAAGCCAACGGCCGCTACGCCCACGCCGAAGCACATGTGCTGGCAGCCTTGGAACATTCCGGCTTCGGCCGGGTGCGCATCACGTCCGACACCCTGCGCAGTGAGGCCGCCCGGCCGGTCAACGGCTGGCTCGTCACGGCGAACAAGGCTTGACCGAGCTTGCCGAATGCCGGCCCGAGGCGGCGATCTGTACGACCCCGACGCCACTTTGAAGACCGCCATCCGGGGCAGGGCTGAGGTCCGAGCGAGTTAGAAGCATGAGGCTGGCATGTCGGACTGAGGCGGTCACCCGTTTCGCTTCGTCTTCACGCCTGGCTGTGGTTTCCGAAGCACACCACAAACTGTTGCAAAGTTTGAGAGCCCGGCCACACGCCGATCGTCAGTCGTGCCGGCGTGGTTGCCGGCCCTGGCGTCGGCGTCGAAAAGTGCCGGGCGAGGAATGGACTTCAGACGAGGGGGGAGTCACTTCAACGTCCCCCAGCATGACTTTAGACGCTACGTGCTTCGGCTCGCCACGCCGAGCATCGCCTCTCCGCTTTCCCGCGCGCGCCGCCTGCAACCATGGCCCAGCTACCGATCACTTTCACCTGTGCCTTGCCCGAAGCAGAACTGCTGTTCGGTTCGATCACGGCTTCACAGGGACTCAGCACGCTCGACGAGATCGAGCTCAACCTGCTCAGCCCGAGGTCTGATCTAAGGGCCGAAGACCTGCTGGGCAAGCCGGTGAGCGTGAAGCTCAGCCTGCTCGACGGCGCAGAACGCTATGTCAACGGTTACGTCACGCGCTTCGGTATCGGTGCGCCCCAGGGCCGCCACCATGGCTACCACGCCAGCGTGCGGCCCTGGCTGTGGTTTCTGACGCGCACGGTGGACTGCCGCATCTTCCAGGATCTGTCCGCGCCCGACATCGTGCGCAAGGTATTCGAGGACCACGGTGCGATCGCCAAGTTCAAGTTCAAGCTGAACCGCAGCTACCGCCAACGGGTGTACTGCGTGCAGTACCGCGAGAGCGACTTCAACTTCGTCACACGGCTGCTAGAGGACGAAGGCATCTACTGGTACTTCGAGCACACCGCGCAGGGCCAGGAATTGGTGCTGGTCGACGATGTTTCCGCGCTGCCGCCGCTGGCGGGCGAAGGCACGCTGCCCTACTACGACGAAGTGGCCAAGGTGCCGCCAGGCATCGAGTACATCAGCAGCTGGTCGTTCTCCAGAGAGGTCCAGACCGGCTCGGTGGCGTTGACGAGTTTCGACTTCGAACGCCCGCAGACTTCGTTGCTGGTCGACGCCGCGCAGCCGCGGTCGCACGACCTGGCCGACCTGGAGCTGTTCGACTTCGGTGGTGACTACACCCAGACAGCGCATGGCCGGCAGCTGGCGGAAAACCGTATCGACGAAGCGCAGTCGCGCCACGAGCGGTTGTCGGGCAAGACCAACACGCAAGCGATGGTGGCCGGCGCCGTATTCACGCTGACGCGGCACCCGCGCGACGACCAGAATACCCGCTACGTGTGCCTGCAGTCGAGGCTCAGCGCGCAGATCCAGGGCCGGGAATCGGGCGAGACGACCGGCGACATGCAGTGCAGCTTCTCGGCCATCCCTGCGACCCAGGTGTTCCGCCCGCCGCGCCGCACCCCGAAGCCGTTCGTGCAGGGACCGCAGACCGCGATGGTGGTCGGCCCGGGCGGTGAAGAAATCTTCACCGACAACCACGGCCGCGTGAAGGTGCAGTTCCACTGGGACCGCTACGGCCACAAGAACGAGAAGAGTTCGTGCTGGATTCGGGTGTCGCAGCCCTGGGCCGGCAAGGGCTGGGGTGGCGTGTCGATCCCGCGTATCGGGCAGGAAGTCGTGATCGACTTTCTGGAAGGCGACCCCGACCAGCCGCTGGTCACCGGGCGGGTCTACAACGGCGAATCGCCAGCACCCTTCGGGCTGCCGGCCGGCGCCGTGCTCAGCGGCATCAAGTCCAAGACACACAAGGGCTCGGGCTACAACGAGTTGTCGATGGACGACACCGCCGGCAAGGAAATGGTCACGATCCATGCCCAGTACAACATGGGCACGACGGTGCTGCACGACCAGACCACCACGGTCAACAACGACCAGACCAACACGATCCTGCACGACCAGACCACCACGGTCACCAACGATCAGACCAACACGGTCCAGCACGATCAGACCACCACGGTCACCAACGATCAGACCAGCACCGTCAACAACAACCAGAGCAACACCGTTCAGAACGCCAAGACCAACACGGTCAACCACAGCTTTACCGAAACGATCAAGAGCGACACTCGCATCACGGTCAGTGAAGGCACGTACAACCACGACGTCGCAGCCAATACCGCCACCTACCACGTACAAGGCGCGCTGACTGAAACCTACGACGCCACGCAGTCCACCACCGTCAAGGACAAGTTGACGATCACGTCGACTGCCGGCGCGATCGCGGTGACCTCTTCGGCACAGCATGTCGACGTCACGGCAGCCACCACGATCCAGATCCAGGTCGGCGCCAGCATGATCAAGATGGGCGCCGACGGCACCATCGAAATCTCGGGTGTGAACATCGCCATTCACGGTTCGGCCAACGTCACGGTCAAGGGTGGCACCGTGCACTCCGAAGCCGATTCCGAACACCAGACCAAAGGCGCCATCGTGCTGTCCGAAGGCGCGGCAACCAACACGGTCAAAGGCGGCATGGTCATGCTGAATCCCTGAGTGATTGCTTCAGTGATTGCTTCAGTGACCTTCTCAGTGAAGCCTTGAGCCGCCCTCGAAGATGATGCAGACCCTCGATCGCATACGGCCCGGCACGGTGCAGATCGTGCCCAGCCGCTCACCAGCGGGCGAATGCCAATTCAGCGTGCTGGTCAAGCGCAGCTACCGCATCGCGTCCGGCAAGACCGCGCAACGTCTGGAGCGCGACGCCGCTTTGCGCTTGACGGATGCCTATTACGACCATGGCGATCCGGCGTGGTCGGTGCTCGAGCACGAAAACGAGATGGCGCCGTTCAAGGCAGCGACCGACGTGGTAATCGTCGGCAGTGCCTACGCGCCCGAAGGCCGGCCCGTGGCGCAGATGGTCGCCGGGGTGCGCGTGGGTGCGCACAAGAAGCTGCTGCAACTGAGCGGCGACCGCGTCTGCCATTGGCGCGATGGGGCCGAGCCGGCGTTCTCCGACCCACTGCCGTTCACCGAGATGCCGATCCGCTACGACCGGGCTTACGGCGGCCGTGACGAGAAGAGCGACCCCGGCCTGCCCTTCTTCTACCCCCGCAACGACATGGGCCGCGGGGTGGTGCTGCGCAACGTGAAAGACGTGGTGCAAGGGCTGGCGCTGCCCAATATCGAGGACCCGCAGGACCTGCTGAGCTCCGAGCGGGTGGTCATCGGCGACCCGTTGCGCTGGCCGCAGCAGCCACTGCCGCAAGGATTCGGCTGGCGCCAGCGCACCTGGTACCCGCGCAGCGCGCTGCTGGGTGCGTTGCCGGCCTTCCTGCAACCCGGCACCATCACCGCCGAAGAACGGATGCAGCTGCTGCCGGCCAACCATGTGGCACTGGCACGGCAGATGCGCCTACCGCCGTTCGAGCGCCAGTTCCACAACGGCGCCTCACTCGGCTTGGTGCTGCCCGACGTATCGGCCGACGAGTCGATTGGCCTGCGCGGGCTCACGCCGCAGGGCGTCTTCGATTTCCGCCTGCCTGGCGAGACACCGCAGATCGCGCTGGATATCGGTCAGGGTGAACAGCCGCTGGAGACCGCGTTGCTGACCGTCAGCATCCGCCCCGACGAAGCCGCGCTGGACTTGATCTGGAGCGGGCTGCTGCACTTCGGCCCGGCGTCGAAGCTGTCGAAACTGACACGGCTCAGGGCGACTGTGCAATGAACCGGGTCACGACCGCCACGTTGGCCGCGGCGCCGGCTTCTGCGGACACTGTGGCCTGGCATCCGGCCGCCGATACCGACGGCAGCCGCACCGTGTTGCCGGGTCAAACGCCCGAAGGCAAACACGTCTTGAGCGTGTTGCTCAAGCGCAGCTACCGCATCGAGGCCGGCAAGCCCTGCACCCGGGCCGACGAAGACCAGTTACTGAACGCCGGCGAAGTCTTCTGGGAAACGCCGATGAACTCCACGGTGCGCTACGAGAGCGACTTCGTGCCTTTCAAATTACAAACCGATGTGGTGTTCATCGCGCGCGCGCATGCACCGGCTGGCAAGCCCGTGCAGCAGTTCACCGTCAGCGTGAAAGTCGGCGACCGCCTGCGCCGAATTCTCGTCACCGGCCCGCGGCAGGCCCGCTTCACCGGCGAAGCGAGCGACCCGATCTTCACCGATCCCGAAGCCCTCACCGACATCGACTTGCGCTACGAACACGCCTACGGCGGCAGCGATGTCTACAGCGACCTCTCCACGATCTACCCCTACCCGCGCAACCCGTTGGGCGCCGGTTTCGTGGTGCTGAACAAGAAGGCATCGGTCGACAAGCTGAAGCTGCCGAATCTGGAAGACCCGCAAGATCCGCTGAGCCCACAACGCCTGTGCGCTGGCGACTACGCGCGCTGGCAGGCGCAGCCCCAACCCGCTGGCCTGGGCTGGGTCACCAAGACCTGCCAGCCCCGTTGCACGCTGGCCGGTATCTTGCCGGCCGACCGCGCCACCGAACAGCAAATGCGCGCAGCGTACGCGCCGTTTGTTCCGGCCGATCAGCGCAAGGCTTATGTAGCCAACGGCTTGCCCGACATGGACTTCCGCTTTTTCAACGGAGCCTCAGAGGGCCTCAGCCTGCCCTTTCTGCAAGGCGGCGAGCGTGTGCAGACCGAGCACCTGGCGCCCGAAGGCCGGCTCGACTTCGTACTGCCGAACGAGCACCCGCGCATCGGGCTCGACATCGGGTTGGGCATCACCGCGCCGGCCGTGGTGCTGCACACCGTGCAGATCCGCCTGCAGGAGCGCGCGCTCGACCTGGTCTGGCGCGCGGCCGTGCCCTACCCGGGGCGAGACTGGTTGCCGCAGATGCGCAAGATGCAGGTGCTGGTGGAGTGAGCGCAATGGCCCAGCCCGTGACGCCATGCAGCGCCAACCCCTGTGTGTACTTCTTCAGCGCCGTGACGGAGTTGGGTGCGGTGCTGTATTGCGCGTGAGCGCCGACCGTCACCACCTCGGAAACCTAGGAGACGCCCCATGCTGTGGCCTGCATCGAAGATGACCGACATGGTGATCGGCCTGGACTTCCACGCCGTGATCATTCCGCCGGTGCCGGTTCCGGTGCCGATGATTCCGCATCCGTATTTCGGCCTGCTCTTTCTGTGGATGACGCCCACCTTCCCGAAGGTCGATGTGCTGATCAACGGCATGCCGGCACTGAGCGCCGGCGCTATGGGCTATTCGGTGCACATTCCCATGGGCTTGCCGGCACCGCCTTCGATGCTGAATCTGCTGTACTGGCGCCGCTACCTGCTGAACGTGCCGAAGGTGCTGATGCTGGTGGCGCTGACGATGATGGCCAATGTGGCCATAGCCGGCATCGCTTCGCTGTTCGTCAAACCCGACTCGGCCACCGGGCGTTTTGTCAACGACGTGACCGGTGTGGACACCTCCAGTTGGGGTGGCATGTGGGACTCGATCAAGAGCAGTTTCGCGGCCTACACCCAATGGCCGACGTGGGTGAAACTGCTGATGCCGCCGATTCCGTTTCCGGGTGACCAGGGCTCGAACGCCATCGGCAGCCCGAACGTCACCGTCAACGGTGGGCCACTGGCCTTCGTCGCACCCTTGATGGCGGCCTCGTGCAGCGACATTCCGGTCGTGCCCAATGCCGCCACCATCGGCTTCAGCAACGTCATGGTGGGCGTCAGCATCGCCGACATGGTGCGGGCGCTGGCGGTGAACGCAGCGCAGGATTCGGTGGATGTGGGGGTAGCGGCAGGCGTCGACAGGCTCGGCCGCAGCCGCGGCCGTCAGGGCCAGGACGACTGCGCATGTGGTTGAAGAACCCATCGCGTCACCGTTTCAGTTAGCGCGCGGAGAACAGCATGCCTATCGATATTGCGTCGGGCAATGTCCACGAAGCGTATGAAGACGTTCGCCTGCCCGGGCTGGTCGAGCTGGCCTTCGTGCGGCGTTACAGCGGCCTGCTGATCGGCAAACACGGCGGACTTTTCGGGCCCGGGTGGACCACGCCTTTCGAAGCCAAGCTGACCCGCCACGTGGGTGGCTTCGAATTCATTTCCCCGACCGGCGGCGCCGAGATGATTGCGGATTCGGGGCGCCTGGTCGAAACCGGACACACCGTGGCCGAACCCGGCGCGTTCACTGAAGT